>NZ_JBGJZU010000017.1:0-90875 GCF_041354475.1 Microcoleus sp. | reverse complement strand
CCAAAACCTGCGCCAGTACCTGCACCCGTCAGTGTTGTACCTGCACCAACACCTGCGCCAGTACCTGCACCAACACCTGCACCAGCGCCAGCACCAGAAACCGTCACTGTTGTACCAGCACCAACTCCTGCGCCAGCACCTGCACCAGCACTAACTCCTGCACCAACACCTGCGCCAGTACCTGGACCAGCACTAACTCCTGCACCAACACCTGCACCAGCACTAACTCCTGCACCAACTCCTGCGCCAGCACCAGCACCAGTCAGTGTTGTGCCGATCGCTCCCATCATCCAAACACCAGCACCAGTCAGTGTTGTGCCGATCGCCCCCACCATCCAAACACCCGCGCCTGTCACAGTTGAGCCTAGCGCCCCCATCATCCAAATACCAGCAACCATTACAGTTGTACCTAGCGCCCCCATCATCCAAACACCAACACCCATCACAGTTGTACCTAGCGCCCCCATCATCCAAACACCCGCGCCTGTCACAGTTGAGCCGATCGCCCCCATCATCCAAACACCCGCACCAGTCACAGTTGAGCCGATCGCCCCCATCATCCAAACACCAACACCAGTCACAGTTGTACCTAGCACTCCCATCATCCAAACACCAACACCAGTCACAGTTGTACCTAGCACTCCCATCATCCAAACACCAACACCAGTCAATGTAGGGCCGATCGCTCCCACCATCCAAACACCAGCACCTATCACAGTTGTGCCGATCGCTCCCACCATCCAAACACCAGCGCTAACAGTAGCAACAGTCTCACCTCCGGCAGTTTCAGTTAATGGGATACCTGTTGTGCCTGCCGTCGCGCCCATTAATCTCGACACCATACCCAAACCGACTCTGCCTCCCACACTCCCAGTGAATCCCCTACCGATCGCAAATCCTGTATTTTCCCCGAACTCACAACAGCTTTATCAAATATCTAATTCCTTACAACAGCCAAATTTACCTTCAGCCACCAATATCAATACTTCTAATTGGCAAAGGAACCTTGACGCAGTTATTTTTCCCATAGAAGAAAGATTGACCAGGGATTTTGTTAATTATCTAAATTTGCCATCGACAAATGCGATCGCTACCCTAGAAGATGCTCAAAAGAAGCTTAGTGCCATCGAAAAAGCCACAGGCATTAAACCAGCTCTGATCTACATCACTTTTCTACCCAAAGGTAATACTATTGTCGATCGCTCCTACAGCGGTTCTTCAATCTTGCGAGTAGAACAGCAAATTCAAAACAGCGAGGAACTGGAACTAATACTGGTAACTGCTTCTGGCGAACCAATTCGCCGCAGGATACCCCTAACCTCCCGCACCGAAGTCCTAGCCTTAGTTCAGAAATTTCGCAATGAAGTTACTAATCCGGTGAAGCGCAATACTAAAAGTTATTTGCCTGTTGCTCAGCAGCTTTATCAAATGATGATAGCCCCCCTCGATGCTGAGCTCCAAGCGCGAGGCATTAACAATTTATCTTTTATCTCAGATATGGGGCTGCGATCGGTGCCCATGGCCGCCCTCCACGACGGGAAAGGTTTTCTGATCGAACGTTACAGTGTCGGCTCCATGCCCAGTCTCAGTTTGACTGATACCAGCACTAGCAATTTCAAAAATACCCAACTTCTGGCAATGGGGGCCTCGCAATTTGCGGATATGAGTCCTTTACCTGCGGTGGAAATAGAGGTATCCACCATCGCTCGGCAGGAGTGGCCAGGCAAGTCTTTCTTGAACCAAGCTTTCACTCTGGCAAATTTGAAATCCCAGCGCCAGCAGCAACCCTTTGGCATGATTCACCTGGCTACCCACGCCGAATTTAGATCGGGAGACCCCAGCAATTCTTTCATTCAATTGTGGGATACTAAATTGC
This sequence comes from Microcoleus sp., assembly GCF_041354475.1. Lineage (NCBI taxonomy): Bacteria > Bacillati > Cyanobacteriota > Cyanophyceae > Oscillatoriales > Microcoleaceae > Microcoleus > Microcoleus sp. The sequence continues at coordinate 88,999 of NZ_JBGJZU010000017.1, read as the reverse complement.
GCTTAGATCAGTTGCGACAAATGAACTGGCACAGCCCCCAAGTTGAACTGTTGGTTTTGAGTGCTTGCAGGACTGCTGTGGGCGATCGGGATGCAGAGTTGGGCTTTGGCGGGTTAGCGGTGCAAGCAGGTGTTAAATCGGCTCTAGCTACTCTCTGGTATGTGAGCGATGAGGGGAGTTTGGGATTGATGTCCGAGTTTTACAGCCAGTTAAAAAATGCTCCGATTAAGGCAGAAGCCCTGCGACAAGCACAATTAGCGATGTTGCGCCAAACCGTCCGCATTGAAGGGGGAGTGCTGCACACTTCTTCTGGAAGCTTGCCTCTGCCACATTCAATACCCAACACAGGCAGTGGGAATTTTTCTCATCCCTATTATTGGTCGGCTTTTAGAATGATTGGCAATCCTTGGTAGTTAACATTATTCGATCGACTCTCCCAAGCAACCGCTAACACCACAGCACACTCACAGTCCCCACTTCTGAAAAAGTCGGGGATCTAAAGCCCGTCTCCATCACCCAAAAATCCCGAATCCCAGTACGATCGATCTAGTTAGTATCAAACAAATGAAAACTTTACCGGGGTAATTTTTATGGATCTGGTTGTATTCCAGAACTGGCTGGACAACATCTCCTTTGCCGTTCTCCTCTCAACAATGCTCGTTTACTGGGTTGGGGCTGCTTTTCCCGGCATTCCCTATTTGTCAGCCCTCGGCACCGCCGGAATGGCGATCGCCAATCTTTCCATTGCCGCCCTACTCGGTGCTCGATGGATAGAAGCCGGCTACTTCCCTCTGAGCAACCTTTACGAATCCCTATTTTTCCTCACTTGGGGAATCACCGCCATCCATCTAGTCGCGGAAAACATGAGTCGATCGCGCTTAGTAGGAGTAGCCACATCCCCCGTAGCCATGGCAATTTCCGCCTTTGCAGCCCTCACCCTGCCCGCAACCATGCAGTCGGCGGAACCCCTAGTACCAGCCCTCAAATCCAACTGGCTGATGATGCACGTCAGCGTCATGATGCTGAGTTATTCAACTTTAATGGTAGGAGCGCTACTGGCGATCGCCTTTTTAGTCGTCACCCGCGGTCAAAAAATCGAACTCACCGGCAGTTCCTTCGGTACCAACGGCAATCGCCACAGCAACTACCGCCTCCAACGCCCTCAAAACCCCGAACCTCAAATTGGCACCACCGCAGCCGACAGCGGATTAGCATTCAGCGAACCCTCTTTCAATTCCACCAATAACGGTTCGGCAACCACCGCAGTCCTAGAACTAGCAACAGTTCAAACCTCTTCCCACCCTCAATCTCAAACCGCAGAAATTCTCTCGCCCCAGCGATTGAATCTCGCATCAACTCTTGATAACATTAGCTATCGCATCATCGGTTTAGGATTTCCTTTACTGACTATTGGCATTATTGCCGGCGGTGTTTGGGCCAACGAAGCTTGGGGTTCTTACTGGAGTTGGGACCCGAAAGAAACCTGGGCATTGATTACTTGGTTAGTGTTTGCAGCCTACCTCCACGCCCGCATCACCCGCGGCTGGCAGGGAAGACGCCCAGCCATCTTAGCAGCCACAGGTTTTGTGGTGGTTTGGATTTGTTATCTAGGCGTTAATTTGTTAGGCAAGGGTTTACATTCCTACGGTTGGTTTTTCTAAAAAAAACCATTAACAGTTATTGTTACTGAGTTATTTGTTATTAGTTATTATTGATTAGTAACTGTTAATAAATAACTAATAACAACCCCTATAAATCAAAATTCAACAGTTAATTGTTGTCATTTTTTTTGGGTTAATAACTGCTAACAAAACACCACTAGAAAAAGCAGAAAATCAACATCGAACACTCAACTATTTCCTGAAATTACAATAGATATGAAACCCTCAAAAGTTTTTCTAAGAGAAGACGATGTTTTGTCTACTCCCGCCAGCGCTTTGATGTATCAATGTACTTTCAAAGTTAGCGAATTTTTGACTATTATGCAGTCAAAACTCCTAGAAGAAAGATTGTTTTTAGACGGTATGGATTGCGAACTTTTGAGTGCAGGTAAATCCTGGACAAAAGGAAAAGTCAGAGTGCGCCTGGAGTTTTACACCGACGAACAGGAAATAGAACAAAAATCTCTTCCGGCTGCTTCCGAGGACTCAGATACCGCACCAGAAAACACCCAAAATATCACGTCTCCAGTTACGGAAAATGACGGCTCAACTCTCCAAGATTCCACAGAAAATACTACTAACTTTCCTAGGTATAGGTATCGCAATAACAACCGTCATAGTGTAGGAATGTGGAGCTAAAAACCAGTATAATTTAGTTGGTTTTTAGTTGTTGTTTGTTGTTTATTGGTTGTTGATTCTTGTTTCTCAGAACTCATAACCAATAACTAAAAAAATCTTCCCAGACTCTAGCCAGCACTGACTATAGCCTTTCTCAGTTAGGTGGGTAATGGGTAATGGGTAATAGGTAATAGGGAACCCCCCCCTGCCCCCCCCAAGGGGGGATGGGGAAGAGCATGGGGCATTACTAATTACCAATTACCAATTACCCATTACCAATTACCTATTACCAATTCTCTTCGGGTGCCACCAGAATTGATAGAATATCAAATCCTCTTTTCATCCTCCTGTATTAAACTCTCTCTTCTCTTCCTTCGCGTCCTTAGCGCCTTCGCGGTTAAATCATTCCGATACAACCGGAATTAATATAAAAACAAAATACAGTTTAGGGCTACTTAAAATTAAAAAATCGTGAACGCACGAGGCTTTCACGAATTCTTTTTTAAAGCTGGTGACAGGATTTGAACCTGCGACAGGCTGATTACAAATCAGCTACTCTACCAACTGAGTTACACCAGCAACATAAACTAATATAGCAAACCGATCGCCATTAGCGCAACCCCCCCAGCCAAGTTTTTTTTCTAATTCGCCCAAAAGCCCTCCCCACAAAGGCTGAACCCCAATTATCTTTCTCAGAAGCTACCACAAACTGTCCACCAACTGCCAACCGACTAATCACACCGCCAAATCTTAATCGTCTCATCCGCACTTCCACTGACCAGTATATTGCCCAAAGGTGCGATCGCCACCGAATACACCGTACCCCCATGACCCTTAAGAGTGCTCAACAACTCCCCTGTCTGCAAATTCCAAATTTTCACCGTATTATCATCGCAGCCACTAGCCAAAGTTAAACCATCCCCACTAATCACCACCGAATCGCCCCGACTCACATAATTTTGCAAAATATGCACACCCTCATTACTTCCTAAAGTCCCCACACCATTATCTTTGTCATAATTAAAATTTAAAATCCGCAACAAACTGCCAGTCTGCAAATTCCGCAACTTAATCGTATAATCATTACTAACACTAGCCAGAATCTTGCCATCAGGTCCGATCGCCACAGAATTCACCCCAACATTCAACCCCGAAAGAGTCCGCAACAATTTACCAGTTTCCACATCCCAAATCTTACTCGTGGCATCAGAACTCCCGCTAGCCAAAATTTTACCATCCGGGCTAAAAACCACCGCATTCACATTATCAGAATGACCCTTCAAAGTCCGCAGCAACTCCCCACTACGCAAATTCCAAAGTTTAATCGTATTATCCGCCCCACCACAGCTAGCAATTACTCGCCCGTTGGGGCTAATCGCCACGGAATTCACCTCCATAGAATGTCCCGGAAAAGTACACAGCAACTCGCCATTATACAAATTCCAAAATTTAATAGTCTCGTCCGAACTACCGCTGGCTAGAATTTGCCCATCCGAACTAATAGCCACAGAATTTACTCGATCGGAATGTCCCGTTAGAGTACCAATTAATTCCCCGGTTTCTAAATTCCAAATCTTAATAGTTTTATCCCAACTACCACTCGCCAAAGTGAGACCATCAGGACTAATCGCCAAAGAATTAACAAAAGATGAATGTCCCGGTAGCGTGTGTACGCAGCGCCATTGATGATTTTTTAACTTATAAGCTAATTCCTTTGCCCGTTGCGATACCGCCAAGGCTTCTTCTCTACGTTTGAGTTCAGTCTCCTCCAAACGCTTGCGTTCTGCCTTAGCTTTGGCTTCTCGAAGTGCCAGCCGTCGCATTTCCCCCTCATAGGCTATTCGCTGCTGTTTCTGAATTTCTTTGAGAGTTTCAATATATGGCAATTCCCAATCTTGAGAAAACCATTCTTGAGCGAATTCTTGTTTTAAATTGAATAACTGAGGTTCGTGGGTGAAATCGATATTAAGATAATACAAATCTGCTAAAAACGCAGCCAATAATTTGTGAATAGTCACAATAATCTGCCTAATAATTCGCAGACTCATTTTTGAATCTTTGCCCTCTGCTTCCAACTGATGGTAAACTTCTTCCCAATTCCAAGGCTGCATCGCCACTAAAGAAACACTTTGATTGATAACTCCCCAAAAACCGACATGAAAATTCACTTCATAGTCGCTGATATCGCTATACAATATAGCTGTAGGCACTGGAGACAACACAGTCTGTAACCGCTCCACATCAATATCAGAAATGGGCTTTTTGAAATAATCTCCGTAAAACTGAACAGGACACAAATCTCCGTACTGAGGATAGTGTTGGTTCAAAAAAGCTCTCAACTTACCAGGAAGTTCGATATTCAGATTGTGGCGAAAGGAATCAGGGCAATCTTGGCTAATTTTGGCAGGAGCGACTAATAACAGCAATCGGTGTTGCTGCTGCTGCAAAATTTGTTCAGTTTCCTGCCTGCTCAAATTAGAAAACCAGTTGTCTCGGTCCCAAACAATTTGGATTTCGCTCAGCTTAACTCGAATTGCTTCTGCTTGAAACTCGCGCATTAATTCGCGACATAGCCGACTAATTGCCCGTCGGTCTCTCAATTCTTCTGCCTTAATTCGATTAGCGCGTTCTTCTTTGACCCATTCTTCATTTATATTGGCTATCTCCATTAATTCTTCTTCTCTAGCCTGGTGTCGCTGCAAATATTTAACCTGTGCTTTAATCCAGCGAGGGTCTTTTTTGATTTGTTGATTTAAAGTTGAAGAAGCCGATGGTTCAATTTCTGCAAAACGTTCGTTGACAGCGCTTGCTCCCAATCTTTCTCCTAATTCGTTGGCAATCGGCTTCAATAGTTCAATTAGGGCGTCTGAAATGGGGCGTAATAAGGACATAAGTTGCTACACATATAAAATAATGGCCAGGAAGAGGGACAGAGGAAATAGGTAAATAGTATAGTTGTGAGTTGTTGAAATTGCTTCATCAATCACAACACGAAGCGTTGCATGAGTTGGGGAATGGAAGAGTGTGAGCCTGTTTCTGATGCCTTTTTACCTTTGGTCTTTTGCCGATCGAGCGGGATTTTTTAGCCCCCGTTCAAAATGAATAAAAAAATCTACGACAGCTTAAAAGTTAAAATTTTTTGTGACTAGGCGGGGATTTGTTAGCGTCGCCTTTAGATTTAACCGATCGCACAGCCTCACCTAGTTATCCACACCTTAAATTAATAGTTTGTATATTATTTACATTTTACCGTAGATCTGCCTACAAAGCACTGATAAAAGAGACTCAGGCATATTCGATCGCCCGGACCTGCTGGCTACTCATTTTCCTATTGCCATTTTACTCGCTCTCGTATATGATTTGAACTCATGACAATAATTACGGTATTCCGACCTAATAACCGTACTTTAAGTAAAGGAACCAATATAATGAGTCCGTGGCAACGCCTAAGTCAACGTCTTCGCCAGTCACAACCGCAGCCAGTGGGCAAAAGTCAATTATTGACTTCGCTTAAAAGCTTTGTGTCGCTATTTTTACTGGGAATCACATTAAGTTTTGCGATCGCCTCCTGCGCGCCCACTAGCAACAACAATCCCGGAGCCAATCCCGGCGGGGCTTCTAGCCCAAGCGCCAACAAAAGCAACGTAGAATTAACCCTCGTTTCCTTCGCCGTCACCAAAGCCGCCCACGAAGCCATAATTCCCAAATTCGTAGCACAGTGGCAAAAAGAACAGGGCCAAACCGTCACATTCAGCCAAAGCTACGGCGGTTCCGGTTCCCAAACCAGAGCCGTAATTGACGGCTTAGAAGCAGACATCGTACACCTAGCCCTCGCCCTCGACACCAAAAAAATCGAAAAAGCCGGACTAATTGAGCCTGGGTGGGAAAAAGAAGTCCCTAACGAAGGCATAGTCAGCAAATCTGTAGCAGCGATAGTCACCCGCGATGGGAATCCTAAAGGCATCAAAAACTGGGAAGATTTAGCCAAAGATGGAGTAAAACTGATTACCGCCGATCCCAAAACATCGGGGGTAGCTCGCTGGAATTTTCTCGCACTTTGGGGCTCAGTGCTCAAAACCGGAGGAGACGATACCAAAGCATTGGACTTTACTAGCAAAGTCTACAAAAACGTCCCCATCTTAACTAAAGATGCCCGCGAAGCCACCGACGTATTTTTCAAACAAGGCCAAGGCGACGCCTTAATCAACTACGAAAACGAGATTATTTTGGCTGGTCAGAAAGGGGAAAAACCGACTTATACTATTCCCGAAGTCAATGTTTCCATCGACAATCCCATCGCCATTGTTGATAAAAATGTCACCAAACACGGCACCAAGGAAGTAGCCGAAGCCTTCGTCAAATTCCTGTACACCCCAGAAGCTCAACGAGAATTTGCCAAAGCCGGATTCCGCCCAGTAGATGCGACAGTAGCTGCGGAACCAGAATTTGCCCAAAAATATCCCCCCATCAAAACTTTATTTACAGCTCAAGATTTAGGAGGTTGGGGAGAAATTCAGAAGAAATTCTTCGATGACGGAGCTGTTTTTGACAAAATCCAAGGTTCAATTAAACGGTAGTAGCTGGGGCTGGTTACTGAGCGTAGTCGAAGTATACGAAATGATTGGTTTAGTCGAATATGCTTGGTAAAACCCTCCCCTAGGGCAATTCTTTCCAACTCAAAACTATTCTTATATGACTGTATCTTCTCCAACCAATAATCCTCAATCTCCGATCGAGCAGATCAAAAGGGCGATCGGCAAAATCACACTACCTTGGGGAATCACCCTCGGCTACCTCAGCCTCATGCTATTGCTCCCAGTGGCCGCCATGCTCTTGAAAGCCAGCACCGCAAACCCCGCCGAATTTTGGGCAATTGCCACAAGTCCCATCGCCCTTTCCGCCTACGATGTCACCTTCGTTACGGCATTAATTGCAGCATTAATTAACGGATTGTTCGGCACATTAATTGCCTGGGTTTTAGTCCGTTACAATTTTCCCTTAAAAAGGATTGTCGATGCGATCGTCGATTTGCCCTTTGCACTGCCCACTTCCGTTGCAGGTTTAACTCTCGCCACAGTTTACAGCGACAACGGCTGGATTGGTTCGCTGTTTGCACCCTTGGGAATCAAAATTTCCTTTACTCGCTTGGGCGTAGGTATAGCGATGATATTTATTTCCTTGCCATTTATCGTCCGAACTGTACAGCCAGTTTTAAACGAGATGGAAAAAGACATCGAAGAAGCAGCTTGGTGTCTAGGTGCTTCTCAATTTCAAACCTTTTGGCGAGTAGTTTTGCCGCCCCTATTTCCGTCTATTTTAACCGGAGTTGCCCTGGGATTTTCGCGAGCGGTTGGCGAGTACGGTTCTACTGTAATTGTCGCCTCTAACATACCGTTCAAAGATTTAATCGCCCCTGTTTTGATTTTTCAAAGATTGGAACAGTATGACTATGCAGGAGCCACAGTTATCGGCACTGTCATGTTAGCTATTTCCCTAAGTATGCTGTTTGCAATTAATCTTTTACAAGCATGGAGAAGACGCTATGACGGCTAATATTAATTCATCCACGAATTACAAACTTCCGGGCGGTAGTTCGACGCAGAGTCAGGAAAAACCATGGGTTAAGCCAACTTTAATCACCATTGCGATCGCCTATCTGGCTCTCGTCTTATTTATCCCCACCCTCAACGTTTTTTACCAAGCTTTCAGAAAGGGAGTAGAGCCATTTTTTGCTAACTTAACCTCGCCCGATTTTCTGCACGCAGCGCAACTTACCCTGGTGATTTCTCTGATAGTTGTGCCTGTAAATACAGTATTCGGTTTATGTGCAGCCTGGGTAATTGGTCGCAATAAATTTCCGGGTCGCACGCTATTAATCAGCATTTTAGATGTACCATTTGCCATATCTCCCGTAGTTGCAGGCTTAATGATTGTACTGCTTTACGGTCGGTTGGGATGGTTCGGTCCGTGGCTGGAAGCTGCTAATATTAAGGTAATTTTTGCCTTTCCGGGAATGGTGTTGGCTACTGCTTTTGTCACCCTACCTTTTGTGGCTCGCGAAGTAATTCCGGTGTTGGAAGAAGTCGGAACCGATCAAGAAGAGGCGGCGAAAACTTTGGGTGCAAATGATTGGCAAATTTTCTGGAATGTCACTCTTCCCAGTATTCGCTGGGGATTGCTTTACGGAGTAATTTTGACTAATGCTAGAGCCATGGGAGAATTTGGAGCTGTTTCTGTGGTTTCGGGAAATATTGCTAAAAAAACGCAAACTTTACCTTTGTTTGTAGAGGATGCTTACAAGCAGTATGCGACTCAAGCGGCTTTTTCAGCGGCGGTAGTTCTGGGTCTTTTAGCAGTTGTTACTCTCGTACTTAAGGAGATTTTGGAACGAAAAACTAGCATCAAAGAAGTTGAATAATAGTCAGTAGTCATTGGTTATTGGTCATTGGTCATTGGTCATTGGTAATTGGTTATGGGAAGCAAATAGCAAATAACCAATAACTCTTCGACTCCGCGATTTCTTAACCGCAAAGGTCTCCATCACAAATAACCAATAACAAAGAACCAATAACAAAGAACCAATAAATTGTAACAAACATTCGGAGGTTGAAATGTTAGACCACAATAGTAGCGAATCTCAATTTGAACCCATCGACAATTTTCATAAAACTCAAGAATCAGACCTTCCCAAATCCGACAGCGGCGATACCAGACCAACTCAAACCCGCATTCGCATTCGCGTTCCTAAAGAGTACCATCAGGAACCAGTCATCTCTAACCTGATTTCTGAATACGGTTTAAAGGTTAATTTTAATGGGGCTTTCTTGGGTGTCAAAAATTCTGATGACGGTTGGTTTGATTTGGAACTAAATGGTCCGGCGAAACAGATTGAGAGTGCTCTGATTTATCTCAATGATTTAGATGTGGAAATTTGGAGTAATTCCAATAATCCCGTTGAGGAAAGTTGGTAACTCACGATAACTAAGGACCAAGGGCTGTGAGATACCCGACTTGTTCATTGAGTCGGGTGTCTGGGTATTCTGTTTTTTGGAGCAATTTTTTACCTATTTTAGTATTGACATTTTTCATTAATTGTGGTAAGTAATTTGCTATATAGAGCAAAAGTAGCGCGTAATAAGTATATAAAAGTATATAAAAAGATGTTTGTAAAAGCTGGAACAAAATTGCTATGGGAGAGTTCTAAGCAATCAAATTAAATAATTAATTGTAGCAATGCACAAAAAAAGGTTGCTGTCAATACATAAAAAAGCATATGTGGAAGCACGGGCGATCGACTTTATGGGCACCGGAACAAAAGGCGATCGCTGCTAAGGCTGGTTTGTGTTATCAATTTGATGTGTGCGTGTACTAGAGGAATAAAATCATGGAATTTGACAAAGTACCAAACCAACAGATAGTTTTTGTAGATCCCAAAGTTAAAAATTGCGAAATTTTAACGAAAAGCACTGATTTCGATACAGAAGTTATTGTTCTCAAGGGCGATCGCGACGGCATCGAGCAAATAGCAGCCACACTCAAACAACGGCAAAATATAGGAGCAGTTCACATTCTGTCTCACGGTGCCGAGGCGTGCGTGCAAATCGGTGCAACAGAACTGAATCTAAGTAATATTGAAACTTATCGCGATCGGCTAGAAACATGGTTTGCTTTACCGGCAGAGGAAAACTCAAACTCTCGAATTACAGCTAAACCCGAAATTCTACTTTATGGTTGCAACGTCGCCGCCACAGAAGCCGGTGTCGCTTTTGTCCAAAGGCTGAGCCAGCTCACCGGAGCAGAAGTTGCGGCTTCCGATAACTTGACTGGGAATGCCGCCTTGGGTGGTGACTGGGAATTGGAAGTCACTACAGGCAAAATAGAGACGGCTATGGCATTTTCCGCAGAGGCGAGAGAGGCTTACAGCGGTGTTTTGGCAACCTTTACCGCTACCGACTTTACCAGTCTGAACAACGCCATCCTTTTTGCTAACGTCCTGCCGGATACTGATGATATAAATATCACTGCTCCTATCACCTTCAGTGCCGGACAAGTTCTGCCTGTCATTACTAACCCTGTTAACTTTGTTGGCAGCACTACAACTGGGATTACGATCAACGGCGGTGGTAATAGCCGACTATTTTTCGTTAACACCGTTGACACCAATGCTACAGTCACCTTATCTAACCTCACACTTCAAAATGGAGCAGCAACTGGCAAAGCGGGCACCAGTGGTGGTGGTGGCGCGGCTGGCTTAGGAGGCGCACTTTTTATCAACAAGGGTACTGTCAAAATTGACAGCGTTACCTTTGCTAGCAATACAGCAACAGGTGGTGCAGGTGTAACCGGAAACGGTGGGGCTGGTGGCAACAGCGACTTAAGCACTGGTAGCCCAGGCGGTACCCCTGGTGCGGCAGGGGCTGGTGGTCTTGGTGGTACTCCTAATGGCACTGGTGGTGATGGTGGCACCGCGGGTGATGGTAGCTCAGGCTTCCCAGGTGGCGCTGGTGGCACTGGTGGCCTTGGTGGTACTGGTGGAACACCCAATGGTGCTGGAGGCAATGGTAGTGTTGGTGGTACTGGCGGTGCTGGAGTCTTCGGTGGTGGCGGTGGTGCTGGCGGCACTGGTGGCGCTGGCCAGAATGGGACTGGCACTGGTAACGGTGGTAACGGTGGCAACGGTGGTACGGGTGGTGGTGGTGGTTTCGGTGGCGGTGGAGGCCCCGGTGGTCTTGGTGGTGCTCGTGGTACTGGTACTGTTCCTGGTACCGCTGGTACTGTTGGTGTCGGTGGTGCTGGTGGCTTCGGCGGCGGTGGCGGTGCTGGAAGCACTGGTGGCTTCGGCGGCGGTGGCGGTGCTGGTGCTGGCGCTACTACTGGCGGTGGCGGTGGATCGGGTCTAGGAGGTGCTATTTTCCTCAATAAAGACGGCATTTTAAATGTGAGTAACAGCACCTTCAGCGCCAACAAAGCAACGGGCGGTACAGGCGCGAATCCTGGTCAGGGCTTAGGTGGCGCGATTTTTGTCAACACAGGTGCTACAGCTAATTTGACGAACACTACCATTGCCCTTAACACTGCCAGCACCAATGGTGGCGGCGTATTCAACTCTGGGATAGCTAACGTCAACAACACAATCGTCATTAGCAACTCTGGCGGAGCCAACCCCGAAATTAATACCATCACCGCAGGTGCTAACAATGTTTCCACAGGTGGTACGCCAGGAACTCTCCCCTCTTGGCTCGGCGTTTTGGGCAATTACGGTGGTACGGTCCAAACCCACAACTTAATTAATAGTGTTGGTAATCCTGTCATCAATCTTGGCAACAATGCCGCCGCCCTCAATGCGATAACTGGTGTGGCCCTGACCACAGACCAGCGAGGTACTCAGTTTGGTCAGCCCTTTGCACGCAGGGTCAACGGCGCGGTTGACATCGGTGCCTACGAATACGGCCCTACCGTTACGGGTCAAGTTTTCAACGACAGCAACGGCAATGCGGCCAAAGATGGGACGGAAGCAACTCTCACAACTCCAGTCCAAAACTTTGTTGTTTATGTAGATGACAACAATAACAGCACCCTAGATAGTGCAGAAAAACGGGTGACTGTCGCAACGGGTGGGAATTACACCCTCCTCGACACCAAGAGTAATAGCCCCGTTCGAGAACAGACAGTAACTAATTGGCAGCAAACTTTCCCTCCAGCTACCGCTACTCCCTACAACACAGGTATTGCTGACTCTAACAGCAAAGACTTTGGCAACTTCCAGTCCATGACCATTAATGGTCTCATCTTTGATGATAAAAACGGCAACGGAGTCCAAGACTCAGGAGATACCGGATTAGCAAACATCCCAGTCAATTTAATAAACTCCGTCACCGGAGCAACTATCAGCACCCAACCTACAACTGCCACTGGTGCTTATAGTTTCCTGAACCTTGGTCCGCTGACCGGCGGTGCTACTTACCGAGTCCGGGAAGTAGTGCCGACAGGTTCCACAAAAACCACAGTCGATCCCGCCGACATCCCCCTCCAAAGCGGTCTAAATGTCGCTGGCGGAAACTTCGGCAACTTCAAAAACATCACCATTAGCGGCACCAAATTCGATGACAAAAACGGCAACAGTGTCCTAGATACCGGAGAAGTTGCACCGGCAAATACTTGGGATATTCAGTTAGTTAACGCCGTCGGTGCAGTGGTTAAAACCCAAACGACAGCTACCACCACAGGCAACTACACCTTTACCGATGTTGGGCCAGGCACCTACACCCTAAAGGAAGTGGCACAGACCGGTTGGCAGCCAACTCTTACCCCTACTGGCAGCATCACAGCCACCAGTGGTGTCAACATCACCAACATCCCGGCCACTCCCACCAACTTCGGTAACTTCCTGCTAGGCAAAATCGGCGGGCTCAAATTTAATGACTTCAATAAAAATGGTGCCCAAGATCCAGCAGAACCAGCCCTAGGAGGCTGGACAATCTACCTGGATGCTAACAACAACAATATCCAAGAACCAGGAGAAACTGCCACCGTTACTGATAGTGCCGGTAAGTATCAGTTCATCAACCTGACAGCCGGCACCTACAACGTCCGGGAAGTGCTGCAACCGGGCTGGACGCAAACGGTACCGGCAGCCCCAGGTGCGTTTACGATCGCCGTCACCAGTGGCACAGACTCCCAAAACAACAACTTCGGCAACTTCAAACCCAACTCGATTAGCGGTATCAAGTTCAACGACATCAACAAGAGTGGCTTCCTGGATGCAGGGGAAGCCGGACTACCCAACTGGCAATTTTTCCTTGATACCAACAACAACGGCACTCTCGACACAAACGAACCCAAGGCAGACACCGATCCCGCCGGCAACTACAAATTCCTCAATTTGCCCGCAGGTACTTACAAGGTGCGGGAAGTACCGCAAACCGGTTGGACACAAACTACCCCCAACCCGGCAGATATTACTGTCACCAGCGGTCAAGACATCCCTAACATTAACTTCGGCAACTTCAAGTCGAGTACAATTAGCGGGCAAAAATTCAGCGATGCTAACAACAACGGCATCAAGGATACTGGGGAATTGGGGCTGCAAAACTGGCAAATCTTCCTGGATCTCAACCAGGATGGCCTCTTTCAACAGACCGAACCCACGACTATTACCGATACCAACGGTAACTACACTCTGGTCAATATTCCCGCAGGCACTTACCAGGTAAGGGAAGTGCAGCAAAATGGCTGGACGCAGACTACTCCTAATCCGGCCCCGGTGACGATTGTTGGTGGTAATAGCATTACTGGTGTTGACTTCGGCAACTTTCTGCCCCAACCGGCTACGATCCGAGGTCTGAAGTTCCGAGACTCTAATAATAATGGCACTCAAGACAGCGGAGAACTGGGTTTGCCCGGTTTCCAAATTCAGTTAACTAATGTTACGACTGGGGTAGTTGCTCCTACTCCTGTTACCACCACTACAGACAACAGTGGGAACTACCTATTCACGAACCTGACACCGGGAACCTACCGCGTCCGGGAAATCGCGCAAACAGGGTTCACCCAAAGCACCCCCGACCCCGCCGATATCGTGCTGGCTTCTGGGGCTATTGTCAATAATGTCAATTTTGGTAACTTCCCAGCACCGACTCCGACTCCGACTCCCACTCCGAGGCCGACTCCGGTACCGACTCCGGCACCGACTCCGGCACCGACTCCTGCACCGACTCCGGCACCGACTCCTGCACCGACTCCTGCACCGACTCCTGCACCGACTCCCACTCCGACTCCAGCACCTACTCCGGTACCGACTCCCACTCCGACTCCAGATACTCCTCTGAGCCCACAAACGACTGATTTGGTTCGCCCAAGTGACTTCCCCAGGGTGGATACTCCTAATGAGCCTGGTATCCCGATCGCGGGTACTGTGATTAATGGCCCTAATGGTGATGATACGATCTTCGGTAGTGCAGCCCGTGACTCTATCTTCGGATTGGGTGGCAATGATTTGATCTTTGGGCGTCAGGGCGATGACTATATCAATGGCAATACCGGCAACGATAGTGTCTACGGAGGTGTCGATAACGATACTCTGCTTGGCGGCAAAGGCTTTGACGTGATATTTGGCGATCTCGGCAACGATGTCCTTTATGGTAATCGTGGCAATGATTCCATCTCTGGCGATGAAGGTGATGATTTATCCTACGGCGGCAAAGGCGATGATGTCCTCTTGGGTGTCACTGGTAACGATGTGCTCTTTGGCGATCAAGGTAATGACACTCTGTGTGGTGGCGAGGATAACGATACCTTACTTGGCGGCAGTGGCGATGATGTCTTGTTTGGCGACACTGGCGATGACTTGCTGTTTGGTGGCCTTGGCAATGATACTCTCATTGGTGGCGACGGTAGCAACAGTTTCGTGTTGACAGATGGCAGCGGTTTGGACACGATTATTGACTTCACCCAAGGAGTTGATTCCCTGGTTTTGACCGGTGGCTTGGATTTCAGTCAATTGTCGTTTAGTCAAACTAATGGATCGGCATCAATTAGCGTTACTTCTACTGGTGAAGTTTTGGCTATTCTCAATGGCGTGCGATCGAGCTTGCTAACAGCTCAGGATTTCAACGTATTGGTATAGTCCATTAGTCTGGCAGGGGAATAAGACCCACCCCTCGCCCCTCCCAGGAGGGGAATAATACCCACCCCTCGCCCCTCCCAGGAGGGGAATAAGACCCACCCCTCGCCCCTCCTAGGAGGGGAATAATACCCACTTCTTGCCCCTCCCAGGAGGGGAATAAGACCCACTTCTTGCCCCTCCCAGGAGGGGAATAAGACCCACTTCTTGCCCCTCCTAGGAGGGGAATAAGACCCACCCCTTGCCCCTCCCAGGAGGGGAATAAGACCCACCCCTTGCCCCTCCCAGGAGGGGAATAAGACCCACCCCTTGCCCCTCCCAGGAGGGGAATAAGACCCACCCCTTGCCCCTCCCAGGAGGGGAATAAGACCCACCCCTTGCCCCTCCTAGGAGGGGAATAAGACCCACCCCTTGCCCCTCCCTGACAGGGGAATCAGACCCACCCCTCGCCCCTCCTAGGAGGGGAATCAGACCCACCCCTCGCCCCTCCTAGGAGGGGAATCAGACCCACCCCTCGCCCCTCCTAGGAGGGGAATCAGACCCACCCCTCGCCCCTCCCTGGCAGGGGAATAATACCAAATCCTCTTTTCATCGTCCTGTATTAAACTCTCTCTTCTCTTCCTTCGCGTCCTTCGCGCCTTCGCGGTTAAATCATTCCGATACAACCGGAATTGATATCACTTCTCGCCCCTCCCAGGAGGGGAGCCACCCCTCGCCCCTCTCTGGGGGTGAGTCCCAGGGCTGTTTCATTCTCAAACAAATCATCGTTTTGTAGGGGTAGTGGATGGTGCGTGCCTACCCTCCTCATCCACGATTTTGTATGTGTTTCAGAGATTGGGGCGGGCACTCTTGGCACCGCCCCTACAAGAGAATGAAACAGCCCTGGGGTGAGTCTGACTTTGCTTTCTGGTTCACATTTGTTCCAGATATATGAGCAAGTCGGCCATTTCTTGGGGACTTGGCTGGAATTGTGGCATGGGGGGGGTTTGTCCGCTGGTGACTTGGCGGATTAAATCGAATTCGGATTTGCGCTCGGATACTAAATGTAAGTTTGGCCCCACTTGACTGTCGGACAGGGATATGTGACACCCGGCACAGTTCATTTGAAAGATGGCGGCACCCTGAATGGGGTCTCCAGTCAATGATAGTACGCTGCTGACGTAGGGATCGACCGCTTGAAAGTGGCGTATTGCTAAGCTTGATAACACGATCGCAAGTAAGAACGCTAGCACAAATATGCCAATTCGCTCGATCGGGTTTTCAGTTTCATTTTTGGCAATTTGGTTATTCAAAGGAGTTCTATTAAAAAAAGTATCTACAAGAAAATTTATTTCTCATAACATAGCTTAATCCTTCCTCGCGGGGAGATCAAGATCTCAGACCGCTGTTATCGTTGTTTTGCGAAAATTCATCTGTGTAAGTGCTGGTAATATTAAAAATAGGTTGTTAAATCTTAACGATAAGGAGCTCTCATGGTAGAACCGTTGCTTTCAGGTATTGTTCTCGGCCTCATCTTTGTTACTCTGTCGGGGCTATTTTTTGCTGCTTATCAGCAGTACAAGCGTGGCGATCAGTTGGGTATCAACAAGTAAAAGGGGGCTACAGTCCCTAAGTCACGCTGTCAGGAGATGGGGAATTGGGAATGGGGAATTGGGCAGAGGTCATCAGGAATTGATAACTGTCTCTCCCTCTTCTTCCCTTATCCCCCTCTTTCTGACCTTCGTTCCTTAAATGTAGCGATCGAGAATAGCAGCAGTTTCCTCACCAGTTTTTTCCCAGCTAAATTGTTTTGCTCTCGCCAAACCTAGTTCCCGTAAGTTCGATCGCACTCCAACATCCGTTACAAGCTGGTGCATAGCAGCGGTAATTTCCTCCACGCTGTAAGGATTAACTAACAACACTGCATCCCCCCCTACCTCTGGCATTGAAGACAGGTTAGATGTGATGACAGGAGTGCCACAAGCCATTCCTTCGAGCACCGGGAGGCCGAATCCTTCCCAAAGACTAGGAAAAACCAGGGCGATCGCCTGATTGATGACTTTCGGTAAATCACCAGGGGGAATGTAGTCTAAGAATTTGACGCGATCGACCAATCCCAATTCTTGCACCTGCGCTTTCAGCAGTGGCGTATAGCGTTTATCTTCCGATCCAGCTATCCACAACTCATACTCACAACTACTGGGTAAAGCGGCAAATCCTGCTACCACTCGTTGCAAATTTTTATAAGGATTATGGCGACCAATATAAAGAAAATAATTGCTGGTTGGTAAGTCTAAAAAGCGGAAAAAACTGTTATCATATCCAGGGGAAATTGAAGTAATTAAATCCCTAGGAATTTGACAAAATTCAGCAATATCTTTTGCCGTTGCTTCCGAATCGCAAATAACGTGTTGAGCCTGTCGCAGCACTTGGGGAATATAGTAGCGGTGGTAGGGTGTGAGCGGATCGAAACGGCGGGGAAATCGGAGTGCAATTAAATCGTGTACTGTAATTATATAGCGACAACCTGCAAATACCGGAGCTTCGGGAATTGGCGAAAATATTAAGTTTGATTTTAACTGTTTGTAAATTTTGGGAAGCTGGGTTTGTGTCCACAGCAATCGGTTGATGTGTCCTTTGGTTCCTTGTTCGGGAGTTAAGTTTGATGGGATTTTATAGCATTTATAATTGGGTATTTCGGTGGCGCTTAGTAATGTTGGGTTGAGGGATTTTAGGTGGGGAAAGAGGTTTTTGGCGTAGATTGCTAAGCCTGTTGGTTTGGAAATTAGGAAGGAGAGGTTGATTAGTAAGTTGGATTGGGTATTTGGCATGGGATAATATATTCGATTTAATTAACCATAATTCCTGTAGGGGCGGGTTTTACGAGGAATATTTGATGAATACAAACAATCTAGATAAACCCGCCCCCACACAGTATTTGGATTGTGTGTTGGGTGGGGGCGGGTTTATATGAATTGTTTGTGGGAATTCCAGATTATTGGTGAAACCCGCCACTACAAATATTGTTGTAAGATTTTTTTTACCGCAGAGGGCGCAGAGGGCGCAGAGGGAAGAGATTAAGAGAGAAGATTTAAAGGTATTTTTGTAAAATATTGGCAGTGGCTTCTCCGGTTTTGTTCCAGCTAAATTGCTCTGCTCTAGCTAAACTAGCAGTCTTTAAGTGCGATCGCAATTTTGAATCTGTGGCTATGGCTTGCATTGCTGCGGCGATTTCTCCAATGTTGTAAGGATTTACTAATAATGCCGCATCTGAGCTCACTTCTGGCATTGATGACAGGTTGGATGTAATTACAGGAGTGCCGCAAGCCATTGCTTCTAAAATTGGTAAGCCGAATCCTTCCCAAAGTGTTGGGAAAACTAGGGCGATGGCTTGATTCATTAGTATGGGTAATCGCTCGTAGGGAACGTAACCCAAAAATTTGATGGCAGATTGTAGTCCTAATTCTGCAACTTGTGCTATCAATTTTGGTGTGTACGCATTGCTTGGCCCCGATAGCCAAAGTTCGTAATTTCCGCGATCGCCCAAACTCGCAAAGGCCGCAATTAACCTTTCCAGGTTTTTATAAGGATCGTGTCTCCCTGTATACAGAAAATAATTTTTGACTGGTAAGTCTAAATATCTAAAATTAAGGCGATCGCAAGCTAGGGGAATTGCCGTCATTTTTTGAGTCGGAATTTGATAAAATTGAGCCACATCCTCCACCGTAGCTTGAGAGTCGCAAATAATGTGTTCTGCTTGTCGCAAAACCTGGGGTATATAGTAGCGGAAATATGCTGTCAAACGCGAAAATTTTTGGGGAAATCGCAAAGGGATTAAATCGTGTACTGTGACTATGTAGCGGCAGCCTGAATACAACGGTGCTTCGGGAATTGGAGAAAATATCAGGCTTGAGTGCAATTTTTGGTATATTTTAGGTAATTTAAATTGAGTCCACAATATTCTGTTTATCTGTCCTTTGCTGCCGCTATCCGGGGTGAGATTTCCGGGAATTTGATAGCAAGTATAATCCTCAATCTGTTGGGAACTAAGTAAGGTTGGTTCTAGCTTTTCAAGTTGGGGAAACAGATTTGCTGCATAGATGCCAATTCCCGTTGGTTGCGGAGTTAAAAATGACAAGTTAATTAACAGTGAATTGGACATGATTTTAGGTAAGACAATTTATCTATATTGTAGGGGCGGGTTTCACCAACCATAATTGCCGAAAACCCATAATCTCCTAAACCCGCCTAAGAATCAAAATGTAGATTTTTATGGTTGGAAAGAAGTCAGATTTGGTGTAAGTTATTGGCGGTGTGGGGGCTGGTTTATATCACTTGTTTGTCATCATTAAATATTGTTGGTAAAACCCGCATCGGAGCAATTTATCGATCGCGATCGACATCGAGCATTTGAGCAACATACCCTGGATTGGGCAGAGGAATTGTAGCATATTCTTGGCGAATTAGCTCAAAAAATTGCTTGACTTTTGCCTCGAAATATGCACTGCTAAAACATTCGCCACGTTGTTCAGCAAACCCTTGAAATTCTACTAACAAATCAGGATTAGCAATCAGTTGATGGGAATGGTGACACAGTTCCTCCACAGTGTTGAATAAAAAACCCGATCGCCCATGTTCCACAATTTCCGGTTGTCCACCACCGTTGAAAACAATCGGAACACAACGGTTTTGCATTGCTTCCACCGTCGCCATCCCGAAATGTTCAAATCTTTGGGGATTGACTTCTCCCAAACCGCAGCCGTGCCAAAATATACTGGCTTTAGCATAAAGCGATTTGACCTCATCCAAGTCAGCATTGACCTTAAGTTCGATCGCCCTCGAATCTTGCTTCAATAAATTCTGAACAGTCTTTAAATAAGGATTGCGAGGAACACTACTTCCCACCAAAACTAGCCGCCATCCTTGCAGTTGTTCTGGATAATTTTCCCGCAAACTGTGAAAAGCTTTAATTAATTCAATTTGCTTTTTAGTTCCCCCAGCTTCCCACTGTCCCACAGCTAAAATAATGTTTTGTTTCGGCACTTGAGAAGTTGCCATTTCTACGGGCGGATACAGTAAAAAAGTGGGTTTGAGATTCCAGCGTTTCTCCAACCATTTGACAGTAAATTGACTGTTAGCAATCATGAACGTGTAGTCATCAACCGCAAAATGACGGTTGCGAAAAGTATTGGGAAAATGGCAGAAAAATACTGAAATTGGGGACAATGGTTTGACTTTTTCCAGTTGATTAGCGTTCACAAAAATATCATAGTTTTTGCTTTCTTTGGCAATTTCATCAAAGGGATTTTCCAAGTCATCGGTAATCATGCTCGAATCAATACACTGCATTCCGCGCTTTTCGTAAAACTGCAACGGAATAACTTTTATTTGACATTTTGAAAGGTTGATTCCGTACCAGGATTCTAAATCTGAAATCGCTACTGGTTTGTTAGTAATAAAAGTGATATTAAATTGATTTTGCAGCAGGGAAGCCATCGTCGCTACATATTTTTGTCCCCCACCAATAAAATGCAGTCCGTGATCGTAAATCCCGATCGACATTTGGCGATCGCCTCGAACCACCTCTAAGCGAGACAAAATGCGATCGACTTTCAGCCGACTATAAATCACCGCTAACTTTTCCGACAATTGCGACAGCACGGTTTCCACTATTTCCGGCTTCTGATACTCTAGCAATTTTTTAATTGCCACAAATATGCTCTCGAACAACAAATCATACTGTTTGTTCGTAAAAAAATCCGAAGTATGAATAGCAGAAACTAATTGCAAAGGTTCGTGTTTTGCCAAATACAAAAAACGATTACGGTTACAAAAATACTCCGTGAGTTTACTTCCCCGACTTGAACCTCGGTATTCGTGATGTGCGATCGCATCGGGAGTATAAAGCATTTCCCAACCCCGCTTTTGACAGCGTTTCGCAAACTCAACATCCTCAAAATACATCACAAAATCTTCGTCTATCAGTCCCACATCTTCGAGACATTCCCTACGAAATAGCACCGTAGCCCAACACAAACCTTCTACGGTACGTTCTGTATCATATTGTCCTGCATCTTTCTCCCCAAAGCCCACATCTCGCCAATAAAAATTAGGTAATTGCTGAATTCCCACACTATTAATTCGCCCATCTTTGAACAGCAATTTCCCACTAGCAGCACCAACCTTGGGGTTTGTTTCTAGTTTTTTAACTAAAATTTCTAACCACGAACTTTCCAGGGTAGCATCGTTATTTAGAAATGCGATGTACTGTCCTTGAGCTTGGCTGATACCCAAGTTAAGAGCTTTAGCAAAGTTGTTGGCGGAATTTACCACAATACGAACTTTGGGAAAGCATTTTCGCAAAGATTCAACAGAGTCGTCTTGAGAACAGTTATCTATTAAAATTAAATCGAGTTTTTCTTCTGGATACGCAAGTTTTTGTAGCGATTTTAAGCAATCTTTAGTTTGGCGAAAACCGTTATAATTAACTATAATTAGCGAGCATATTGGTAGTGTCGTCATCAAATTTTAGCTTTTAGATTTTAGATTTTAGAACTTAGATTACTCTCGCGACTAAATTTGGAGACTTAGGGAACGAAAATTGCTTGGAGTCATTTTTGATATTCTATCGCGCTGTATCAAGCAATTTCACCTTGATTTCCTCTAACATAGCAGAATGCTGCTCCTGTATAGCTTTTATTTGCTCTATTTCAGATTGCAGTGCTGCTATCGCTGTTTGTTGAATCTCAAGTGTAGCTCTAACTTCAGGAGACTCGTTGCTAAATTCAGATTGAATTTTTTTCTCTAGGCTTTGCTGATTCTCCTGCAATTTTTGCAATTGATTGCTCAATGTTTGAACGACGCGGGTATTGGCAAAATTGTAAATTACTTGTCTTTCTAGTACAGGTCTGAGCAATTTTCTGACTATTTTTCTAACGGCGATTACTGCGGAACCAAGCCTCCTTTGGTAAGAGGTAATTGGGATATTGTAAATATCAAAACCAGTTTTTAACAGAGCGATATCTTCATCTTCTTCCTCAAGGGCGATCGCACTTTTTTCGGTCACAGACAATGGCGAATCAACAATACCAATTCGTGGTTCCAAAGTTTGTCGTAATTTATCGATTATTTGTTGAGTTGGTATTTCTTCTGACTGCAAACTTTTCTCTCCTTTAGATAACTTAGTATCGATGCTTGGGGAACACCCATCTTAACCTGTTCCAGGGCGGGCTTTCGGGCCCACCCCACAAAAACATTTATTTCTTGTCAAACCGCATGATTGCTTCCGATATTGGCAATCTCCAAACTTACACCAACTCGATTTGACTGTCATCCCCAATCATAAACCTCAGCGCTTTCGGACGGATAGGAGCATTAGTTAATTGAGCTCGCTGGCCGATTACGCTGTCCACAATTCGTTGCTCGATCCCTGATATTTTAGCACCTTCCAAGATGACACTGTGTTCGATATCCGCATCAATCATCGTGACTCGATCGGCAATACTACTGTAAGGTCCGATAAAGCAATTTTCAATGTGGCAATTTTCCCCAATCACCACTGGTCCCCGTACCGTACAGTTAACTATTTCACTGCTTTTTCCAATTTGTACTCGCCCGATAATTTGACTTTTTGCATCTACTTTTAATTCTGTCGAAGCTACAATACAGCTATCTAGGATAATTTGGTTAGCACTTAGCAAATCGTCTTTTTTGCCCGTATCCAACCACCAACCTTCTAGATTGCAAGCTTCTACTTTTTTTTGCTGATTAATGAGCTGTTGAATGGCATCAGTAATTTCTAGTTCGCCACGGGCCGATGGTTGAATTTGGGCGATCGCCTCGTGAATCGTAGGAGCAAAAAAGTAAACCCCAACTAATGCTAAATTAGAAGGGGGGACTTTCGGTTTTTCTACTAGCTGCAATACTCGCCCTTTTTCATCCACTGTCGCTACACCGAAAGCAGTAGGATTGGAAACCTGCCGCAGCATAATCAAAGCATCTAGTTTGTTGTTGTTAAAAGTCTCTAAAAACGGATTTAGTTTACTTTCAATTAAGTTGTCTCCTAAGTACATGATAAACGGAGAATCTCCCAAAAATGGTTGGGCGATTTTAACCGCATGAGCTAATCCCGCTGGTTTTTCCTGCAAAATATAAGTAATTTTCGCACCAAAGCGATCGCCATTTCCGGTTTTAGCTTTCACTTCTTCACCAGTTTCGGGACTAATAATAATCCCAATATCCGTAATCCCTGCCGCCACAATTAGCTCAATTCCGTACCACAGTATGGGCTTATTTGCCACAGGAACCAACTGCTTTGCACCCGTATAGGTGAGGGGACGCAAACGTGTTCCTTTGCCGCCAGAGAGGATTAATGCTTTCATTTGGTTAACTCTGAGTTATCCTTTAGGGTTTGCGGTGCTGACTGGATTTGTCTGCACTTGTTCGCTTTCGTTCATCTTAAAGCACCATTACTCCCGTGGCAAGAGTCTGGGTCTATTCTGATTCCATTCATTGAGGGCGATCGACACTTTAGCAAAATCACAGCCACCGTCAATACTTTGAGGACATTCTTAATTGCTCAAACCCTTGCCCCCAATTGCTTCTTCCTGATTCCTCACTCCCTTAGCCCACCCTAGTAGAAGCACCTTCTTCCTGGTTCCTGAGCGAAGTCGAAGGGGAGCATCCCGAATTTGCAAATATATCGGTAGGGGCGAAGCATGACCGTAGTAAATCTTTCCTTTTAACCAATAACTTATCTGCGGTCATGCTTCGCCTATGCAAAATCGAGATGCTCCCAGTCGAAGGACTTTCTTCCTTCTTTCAATAACGCCCGTATCGGGCGACAAATTGTTTGTCCCCCTGTTGTTCACCCAGGGACCAAGCCCACATCTGATCTCCCAAGGAAAAATGCCACCACTCGTGAGGATGCTGTCGAAAACCAGCAGCAATCAGCGCATTTTTTAATATTTGTCTCCGACCATGAAATGCTTGTTCGGCGGGTTCCTTACTGCTGGCAAAATAATCAGGATAAGAACGTTCTGATATTTCATCGATGGGAGAACCCATATCAATTGGCAGGTTTTGGCGATCGACTAAAGTCACATCTAAGGCTGCACCCGTACTATGGGGTGGCGGTGTAGCGCGATCGAGACTCGGCATCGCCCAAAATTGATACACTTGCTCTAGAATTACTTGTTTTTTGTCTTCGGAAACTGGCAATTCATAGCCTTGAGCTTTGGCAATTTCAGCTAAAGTAAAATCTACCATAAACTGCTGCACTTCCACTGGTCTATAAGCATCAAATATCAGAATTCGCCAATCAGGATAATCTTGCTGCAACCGTTTTTGAGCCACCATCAAACAATCTATAACTCCTTGGCGTAGATAGTAAGGAGAATCAACTTTGCTTTCCTGATAAGGAGCCCCTAATTTTTGATAGGGATGTGGCTGTTCCAAAGCAAATATGTCAGCCGGAATTGCCACTAAAGCTTCTCCGCATTCATCGATCGCTATTTGCTGATATGGTTTCATAAACTGAGGTATACCCTAAATTTGACATTTAATCTTTTCTACTCAATATCACAACTCCCGAATCATTGGTGAGTCAAACCAGCATCCAACTCACTCTTTTTTAGGAGCTAATTTAGGCAGACTGGTAGGGACTGGGGTAAAATTCAAATATTGATTTTTATCTGCCACGACAGGTGCTTTTGATGCTTGATACTTTTTGGCTTTACCAATATGATTAGCAACGGTTCCTAAACAAGGAATGCCAAAGTTTTCTAATTGAGCGAAAACTTTCTTCACTACAGAATTCTTAACCTTGAGAATTGATACCACCATCAGTATGCCATCTGTCCGTGCAGACAAAAAATTAGCATCTTTACTCTCAACCAGCGGGGGCGTATCGTAGATCACCAAGTCAAATATGCCATTAAATTCTGCCATTAAATACTGCATCTGAGACGAAGCCAGCAGTCTGGAAGTGCCCGGTTGAGGAATTCCCGCAGTTAGCACAAACAAATTATCCGCTACAGGCGATCGTTGAATCGCTTCCTTGAATTCAATTTTATTTTGCAACAAGTCGCTCAATCCCTTGGAATTTGGCAAATCTAACAGCAAATCAAGACTGGGATCGTGCAAATTCGCATCTACTAACAGCACTCGCTGACCTGCTAGCGCTGCCACATGAGCTAAATTGAAAGCGATGATAGATTTGCCTTCCCCCGCCGTAGCCGAACCGATGACCAAAGAGGCGATCGCTCGATGGGAAGACAGAAAACGAATGTTAGTATAAAGAGAGTCAAAAGCTTCTATAAATTCCGCAGCATTTTTTTTATACTTATTCTCCTTGTTTTCCAGAACCTCATAGGCATTTGCAATAGACGGATAGAAATTTTTAGCAGTTTTATTGACAGGAATTGCACCCAACAAAGGTGGATCGACAGCATCTTTAACATCGTCAGCACCGTAAAATGTATTCTGTATTTTTTCGATGATTATCGCCAGCACCAGACCCAAAACTAGCCCCCCAAGCACCCCCATCATTAATTTATTGGTATTTTTAGATGCCACAGGAATCATCTTCCCGTCAGGATCTCGCGGTATTTGAGGCTCAGAAATTATTTCCCAAGGTACTTGGCTTTGAGCCGCTTGCACCCGTAGCGTTTCCCGTTGAGTCAAAAGTTGATCCCGCGTGCGCGCAGCTATATCTAGTTGCTGTTGCAGTTCGTTGTAGCGTCTGGCTACGGTAGGAAATTCTTTTGCTTGTCGATCCAAATTGTTTCTTGTCTGCGTAATCGCTTGATTGCGAGCCTCTAAAACTTGAACTTGGTTAGCAGTATCAACCAATTGCTTAATCAAGCCAATACGAATGGAATTCTGGAAATTTTGAACTTTAGAATTTGCCTGAGTTCCTACTAGATTTTGACCCAAAATTCTGTCGGTTTGCTTATTTAGTAATGCTATTAAATTGGCCCGCTTCCGCTCTAAAGCTTCCACTATCGGATTCGCCGACTTAAACCGAGCTGTTTCTACCGCAATCTGACCTTCTACTTCCTTAACCTTTGTCAGCAGCTCTTTGTATTGAGGTTCTTCGCTTAAAGCTGACGCTGCAATAGCTTCGTTTGGTGTAAAATCCAATTGTTTTTGCAAATTTGCATACAGAATCTTCTGCTCTTCTAGCAGCCTTTGGGTTTCTAGTTGTAAGGTTTCTATATTCCGAACTTGCTGGATCAATTGCGCTCCTTGTTCTTTCGGATCTGCTATCCTTTGCTGCTGTTGGATAATCTGCAACTCAGACTTTAAATCGTTGACGCGCTTATTAAGTCCTGGAAGCTGGTCTTCAATAAATTTCACACCTTCACCAATCCGACTTTTGCGTTCGTCAAGACTGTACTTTAAATATTTCTTTTTAGTTTCTTGTAAAACCAATTCCACTAACTTAGGATCTTGACCCAAGAATCTCACTTCCAAAATTTTAGTTTTATTCAGTTCAGTTTCTCCCAGGCGCAATACTAGCAATCCTTTTTTGAGAATCTCTTCAGTAAATTTGGGATCTTGCTTTTTGACTTTTTTGGTAATCTCTGACAGCATTTGAGGACTCTGGAGAATTTCCAGTTGAGTTGCGTAATCGAGACTAAAAAAATCTCGACTCGGCACTCCACCTTCGCGATTCGCCAAAGCAGAGGGATCGGCAATCCTGGCTTCGGTTGTTACCGGTTCCACTAACATCCGAAAATCACCTTGATAGGTTTTCTTGCTACCTTTTATCTGGTAGACTATGCCACCACTTGCTAGGGCTACAATCCCAATAATTATCAAGGCTTTCCGTTTAAAAGTCCTCAATAGCGGGGCTATATTCAAGGATTTTTGAGGCTTTTCGCCTGACTCTTCTCCTTCCTCGGCGGAGAATTGCTGCACTGGTCTGGTTTGGGTGCTAATTTCTACGATATTAGGGTCTTGTTCTGTTTCCATGTTGACCTCTTTATATTTGGCTACTAAAAATAATCGCTTATGCGCATATTCCGATTGACAGTTTCACCCTTTACTTAACGATATCACAGGAGATTCTTGGTGTGTCAATGCCAATTACCTTACTTCTAATCATTATCAATGTTGACACATTGTACTGTTACTCATAGACAATAGGTATCAATGATATTTTAATGTTAACACAAAATAAATTCCCCCCTCCCAAAACTCCCAAATTCTTTGGTCCAGAGGTTGATGAGTGTGGTAACTCAACGGTAAATAATATCAAATCCGGTAGCATCTGAATGATTCAGATCTCTATTCTCTCCCTCTGTGTCCTCTGTGTTCTCTGCGGTTAAATCATTCCGATGCAGCCGGAAACGATATAACTCAATAATCCAGTGTTTTTAACTTTTAAATTTACCGTTGAAATTTAATTGCCCTACCAGGAAAACTCGACTTCAATATCCTAAGATTGGCGGTAAGCAACTACAGCATAAAAAGGATCGCCACTTCCTATTCCCAGCATTTTCATGAAACTCGGCAAACTGGACTGCTTAGAAATTATTTCCGGTTTGCTAAATCCGGGTATATTCGCTCCTTTGACAGCATCAAAGTAACTCTTTACCAATTCTACCCGATCGCCCTCCGAACCTTCCCGCCAAGCCGCAATTGCTTTTTGATAAAACATCCGGTTAGAAAAGCTGATAATTGCCACACCACCCGGTTTCAAAATGCGGTGAATCTCGGCAAAAATCAGATCCGGGTGTTGCAAATACTGTGCCGAAACGCAGTTGACAACAGCATCAAACTCAGCATCCGCTAGCGGCAATTCGGGATTTGCGTTCAAATTCTGGACAAAATAATGGTTGAGTCTCGAATTTTTAGCCAACTCTTCTTGATTCATGCCGTGCCCCTCCACATGGGCAAACTCGATGTCATCTGGCAAGTGAGAAACCCAACTACTCATCATATCGAATATCCGAGTATGCGGTTTCAACCGCTCCCGATACAACTCCGTTAATTGCTGAATAAATCCCTCGTCAACATGAGTCACAAACCGGGGATAAGCATAGAATAAGTTGTCGTCGGTGTCGTCTAACTTGGTTCGTCGATCGTCTGGAAGTAACATAGATTCAGATATCAGGAAGAATGAAGAATGCAGAATGCCTTTGGGTAAAAGCGATCGAGAATCGGTTAAATGTCCAAAATGTTGCTAAATCAACAAACAAACTCGTTTTTCATCATTTCAACCAAGCCCGATGAGCCATCAGAGCCGAAAAAGGCTGCACGCCCCGCAACTGATTCGACAGTGGCAAATGACCCCTAGGCGCGCTCAAATCCCAAATAAACTCTTGGGGATACCTAGTCCAATTATTCCCCTTCTTCCAGCCAATTAGCGGCCACAACTTATCCCAATTTTTACCCGAACTTAGCCAAATTTCCCGTTGCACCGAAAAGCCGAATTTGCCTTCAGAATGAACCTTCCACAGTGTATTGATTGTTTGTAAATCTGCCACGGGCAAACTTTCCACCTGGGTAAAATACAGCCACTTTCTTGCCGAAGCTGTTTCCCCCGCCAATTCACAAAGTTTATCTAAAGTCAAGCGATCGGCTTCTTGAAATTCCTGTAGCGCCAATAATTGTTGCAGTGGAGTGTAATCAATATTCGAGTCCGATCGCAGTGGCACAACCCCTGTGGGAAAATGCACTTGCAAAAACTCCGTCGCTTTCGGAGAATTAGCACTATACAAAATTTGGTAAGCCTTACCCATTACTGCCGTCGGTTCATCCGACTTGCGCTCTAATAAAAATTCCATCAATACATCCCAACTGGAATCTGCCATCTGTTGCAGAAATTGCAGTTGAGTTTTTTCCGAACCCGACCTCAACAGAGAGCGGAGTTCGGCTGATACAGCCGCCGAGTCTAATGGAGAAGTAGAAATCGAGTCAGTCATGAGAAACAATCAGCTATCAGCTATCAGCTATTAGCTGAAGCCCTGGTTTTCCCCCATTGTACAATGGTACTGACTCCGATTCACTTCTATCTGTTGGGATGTCCCCGCCCCAAAGGGGCAGGAACATCCGAGTTCCCCCACAGTCATCAGGAATGGGAACAAACAAAAATAAATTAAGGATCGACATCTGACGATCCGATTTAACTTACACCGCCGGAAAGTCCCCCGCCATACCTGGTACTCTAGGTGAGCGGTGAGTAGTTCACAACAGTTTTCTGGAGCCTAATCGTCCACTACCGAAGCCCACGCAGAGAACGAAGGCGGAAAATAGTTGATATCATATCCCGCAAGTTCCCACTCTTTCACCCACAGAGGCACTACCCCAGGGCAGGGAGTAGCCGAAAATTGACGTTCCTTAACCTCGATCGAATGAAATAACTGTTTTAAAGTATCTCCCCGATCCAAAGCTTCGCTGAGGATATCATCCAAATCAGGATCGACTCGCTTAACCCGGTTGTTATCCTCTTCCGTCCACAGCAGTTTCAAAGACTTCAAATCCCTAGGACTGAGGATGCTCTTGTAATACACCCGCTTCAGGGCAGCTACAGGCTCCAAACTGCGTTCAATACGGCGAATTTGCTCAACTCGCAGGTAATGCCATTGGGCCAAAAGCTTCCGTTCCGATGGCGGGAGTACCCCCTTACCGCTAGCGTGCTGATAGTCATACTTCACCAAACTGCAAGCCATATTCGCCAGCAAGTGAATCAGCTCTTTTTCTTTGGGTGTAGCTTGACGCCGTTCCTGGGTTCTTGTCAATACCCGCTGTCTGCGAGTAGTCACGAGTGTGTTTTCCATTGGGTTTTTATGAACTTAAATAGGATCGAAGCCTGCATCTGATTGGCCAGAAAATCAGAAGCTAGCTCAGTTGACAGATGGAGAAGATCTATCCCAAGACTGGCCTCATCTTTTTATTTTCCCACTCACATCTGGAATTTAGGTAGACTGAGAGCAGGATGAAGTCTCAACCGTCTCCCACAGGTAGTACAGGACAACAGCCATCACCTCATCCCTTAGAAGTTCCTATCCTTTTCCTGTTTTTACCTCTTCTTGCTCCCCATCCTCATTCGTTCCAGTGTAATGGAAGTCGGGATAAGTCTCCAAAGCCCCACCACTGCGAACAAATTTTCCAGCAGCAGCAAGACCAGCCACACTGGGGCTACCTAGATCGAGTACGCCTAAAACTAAGATGCTGTATTTCATTTTCGATGACCCTGATTTGCGTAGATTGACACTTTTTGGCAACTCCAACCAGCCACAAGTGGGTTGATGCAATAGCCCACTTGCCTTTGGAGAAATCTGCCTGTCATAATCAATTCAGACAGGCACACCCTGAGCGATCGGTCGCGCCGGAAGTGACGTGTTAGTAGTATCCACGATCATCCACCAACCCGAATATTTTGGGTAGTGGAGCTTATGCCATCAGGGCCACGATCTATCAGGGAGTTATGCCATCAGGGTGCTAATCCATCGGGTAGTTAATCCATCAGGGCGCATCTTTTACCTGCATGAAATTTCATGCGATCTAAGTCAACTTAAAAAAACGCAGATTAACGATATCTCCCACTCAAGCAGTCCTCAGCAAAAAGCTGGGGTTTTTTATTGCCAGCTATGACTGAGCCAGTATTTTCCGTAGAAAGGTACTGGGCCTGAAGGCCAAGGTAGCTGAAAGCAGAAACTTAAAGGTTATAAGTTTCCCCGATCGCATTATACCACCGACTGAATTTTAAAGTATTATTGTAAAACAATGTAAACACACAGTCTAAATACAAAGCTATGTGGGGATTCTCGATCGCGTCCCAGTAAAAATCAACATACTTATAATGTCAACCAGTATAAATAACCACAACGGGTCGGACGACGATCGCTCCATGGGAAGATTTCCTATTGCAAAGATACAGTAAAGATTGAAAATAACCACGATAATTAGTAGATAATGGAGTAATAGAAACCCAAAGTTTCAACTAAATCAACTGGCAAATAACGGAAATTTGTAACCCTTCAATCGGACAAAATAGAGGTGAACCGTCTTGATCGATCAGCAGGTGACAACGGAAATAAACACAACTTATCAATATCAAGTAGGAGGATATCTCCCCGTCAGCGCCCCCACCTATGTCAAGCGGCCCGCAGACGAAGAACTCTACAAACAACTCCTAAACAGGAACTACTGCTATGTCCTCAGTCCGCCACAAACCGGAAAGTCCAGCCTACTGCTGCAAACCGGGAAAAGACTGCAAGCAGAAGGTACATTGATTGCAGCAGTTAACTTGAAAACCATCAGCAATCCCAATATCACCCCGCAAAAGTGGTATGGGGGAATTATGTATCGCATAGCCAGCAGTTTTAACCTCACAAATAGGTTTGATGCTCTCAAATGGTGGAACGACCGCGAACTACTCTCACCGGTACAGCGATTAGAGATATTTATCGAAAAAGTTCTGTTAAAATCACTGAAAAATCAACAAAATATCGTAATTTTCATCGATGACATAGACAGTATTAACCATTTAAATTTCAGTGTTAAAGATTTTTTTGCTTTAATTCTAAATTGTTACAATAAGCGTACCCATCAACAGGACTACGAGCGAATTACTTTTGCCCTGATGGGAGTAACCGTACCCTCAGAATTAATCGAAGACACCAAGTGCAACCCGTTTAACATAGCACGACCAATTCATTTAGACCGATTGGAATTACACGAAAGTTTCCCCCTCGCCAAAGGATTAGCAGTCAAAGCATTTCGACCTCAAAAAGTGCTCCAAGCCATATTAGATTGGACAGGTGGTCAACCGTTTTTGACTCAAAAGCTTTGCAGCTTGGTAGCTGAGTATGGATCTTTCATTGGCAGAAATTGCGAACTAAAAGAAATTGAAAAATTAGCGAAAATTAGAATTATAAAAAACTGGGAAGATTGGGACAAGCCAGAACATTTAACAGCAATTCGCCGAGGCATTTTCCAGAGTTCCTGCGACAGCAGTCGATTGTTAGGGTTATACCAGCAAATTTTGCAAACCCCCGCTTCGGAAAAATTAGGGGAAACCGGGGGAGTAGCTGCGGATTCATCTCCCGAACAAATCGAATTACAAAAATTAGGATTGGTTGTCAAAGATTCGCGGAATAAACTAGCAGTAGCCAACCGGATTTATGAATCAGTATTCAATATTTTTTGGGTAGAAAAAGAGTTGGGGAATCTGGCTCCCTACAAAGCATCACTCACAGCATGGCTGGCTTCCGAACGTCAAGATAAGTCCCAATTATTGACGGGAAAAAGTTTGCAAGCTGCCTTAGATTGGACCGCCAATAAAAAACTAAGTCCAGAACACTATAGCTTCTTACATCCCGATCGAGATTTACCGGAAAAACCAGCAGTGGTTTTGGCACCAATTTCCGAAACTATTACAGACAGTAGTCTTGTCAACCCAGCACCCTTAGAGACTGTTCCAGCTAGCCGCGACGAACAGAAACTGTACAACCACATAATCTCCTGCGTCCAAACAGAATCGCCGGTACAGGTGATAGAGCGTTTCCGGCAGCTATTTATAGATGGTATGGGCTATCCCGATCCAGACATAGAAGCCACTTTGTATAGTATAGTCTCTCTAAAGCGATCGGAACAGGAGTTTAAATACATCCTCCACCGCTGCTGTTACATCCCCATCAACCGATGGCAATTGAATTCCCAATACAAATTGGCGATCGCAAATTTGGTAGGTCTATTTAAGCAAACTTCACCCAGATTTGGGATGGATTTTTACATAGTCAAGTGCTTGCAGCGTCAAATAAATTTATTTACTAAAAGTGAAGAATTTGTCAATTTAGAACGCTTGGTAAAAGCTGTAGAACTAGGCTCGCAACTTCAGCAAAAACAGACTCACACTACCTTGGGAGAAATAATTTTTCGATATCCTTATTTATACGGTTATTCTCTGTTGAGCAAGGAAAGCATTGCAGAAGAACAGCAAACCATCCAACGACTGCAATCTCAAAGGCAACAGCAATTTGAAACCGACTTATCTCTTTATTTAAACTATTTAGTTGCGCCGGGACAGACCGAAATTGGGATTGTAAATCCCGCCCCCAATCCCACGCTTTTGAACGATGCAGAATTACATTTAGCCGTCCGGGAATTTGCTGGAAAGGTGAGTGGCGATCGCACTTACAAAGAGTCGGCTCAGTTATTTTTAAGACAGGCCAGAAATACTCGCTCCTATCAATCATTTAAAGTTGATTTGTATGAATATTTAATCTCAGCGGTGGAACCTGAATACGGCCGACGTCAATTTAGCGGTCGTTTGTACAAATACATCAAAAATACCCTCCGAGAAAATGACTCGATGAAGTTAAATAATTTGTTGTTAGTTCAGACTTGTCATGAATTATTCAATTTTTTAGTAGTGGAAAATGAACACCATCCTAGCCACTACATTTTTTATGACTTAGTTTACAATCTAGGTCCCAGCAGAACCATGGGTTTACTGCTGAAATTGGTACTACTTTCTGGTAAAGTTAAGCCTGATTTGGAAAAGCGATTTTCTATTTTATTCAATCACTATGAAGGGAAAGGCGCTGAGGAAATTATGTGGTTTATCAAATCTTTGGAAAATTTAAATGTCGCTTTTGTGGTGAATTTTGGGAAACCGGATTTGTCTTTCGTTAAACGGAATTTGATTTTGAATTGAAATAACGGTATATTGAGTCGTTTTATACAGATTTATGATTAGCTATCTCAAAGGCACTGTCGCCGACATCAGCAAAGGCAGTAACCGCTTCATCCTGACTCTCGAAGTCAATCAAATTGGCTATGAAATCCAAATTTTGCCCCGCGTGAGTGGTGAATTACCTCCCTCTGGGGAAATCGCCCAAATCTTTACTCATCAACAAGTTAAAGAAGACCAAATTGTGTTGTACGGTTTTGGTAGTGCCACCGAACGAGATTTATTTCGACTGTTAACCAGTGTGAGTGGAGTGGGTGCTCAACTGGCGATCGCACTTTTAGATACCCTAGGATTGCCAGATTTAGTCCAAGCCATCGTCGGCGGCAATACCCGCATCCTCGCCAAAACCCCAGGCGTCGGCACCAAAACCGCAGAACGTTTAGCCCTGGAACTTAAAAGTAAACTTTCACAATGGCGACAACAGGAAGGTTTGACCACCTCAGTCGCCGCCGGAGTACCTGCGGCTATTCAAGAAGAAGTGGAAATGGTCTTGCTGGCGATGGGTTACACCGGGGCTGAAGTCTTGCAAGCGCTGCAAACCCTGAGTCAGGATAGTAATTTAGCAAAAAAAAGTAATGCCGATGATTGGATCAAAGAGGCCATTACTTATTTGAGCCGATAAATCTCAAGAAACCGGGTTTTTCATCCGTATTTAAGACTGGGCGTGCAGTATTTTCGTAAAAAACCCGGTTTCTGCCTCGATGGCTAATCTCGCAAGTGCGATTGCAAATTTGATCGTTTGTGGTTCCCCTGTGATATAATCAGGGATTGTGAGATAGTACAAAAAAACCTAAAATCAATTCATGGCTCTTACACAACAACGCAAGCAAGAAATCATGGGCGACTACCAAACCCATGAAACCGATACCGGATCGCCAGATGTTCAAGTCGCAATGCTGACCGATCGCATCAGCAAACTCAGCGCCCACCTCAAAATCAACCAAAAAGACTTCGCTTCTCGCCGTGGTTTGATGATGATGATCGGCCGTCGCAAGCGCCTGCTGGCCTACCTGCAAAAGGAAAATGTCGAGCGCTACAAAGCATTGATTGCCCGTCTAGGCATCCGCGGCTAAACACCAAAGCCCAAATTTGCGACAATATTCATTAGTCATCTCAATAAAAATCAGTTAAGGGCAGGTGAAATGCCTACCCCACAAGAGTTTTGGGAGATGCCTATTGAATAAATGTCCGAATAAATGTCTGAAATGCCCTGTGGAAAATATAGAAACCACCAAGACGGTTAGGACGTTCTGAATCGCTGAAACTATTACTATACATAGTTAGATTTCTCTTGTTCCTGATTCCTTCTGCTATAAAATATGTCCTCCGAACCACCCCGCCAGCGCCTGCCCTTTGAACCGGCAAAAAATCGTAAAAAAACCCCTAAAAAACCCGCCCAAGCGCAACAAACAAACGCAGCATTAGAACTAAATCCTGCCGATAAGCAGCCCAAAGCCAGCCAAACGAAAAAACAGGACCCATCTATCCCAGAAGTGGTCAGCAAGCGCATGATATCCCGCATAGCGGTATTTTGTGGCGTACCGACACTGTTGGGAATTTCGACATTTTTTGTCAGCTATTTGATAGTCAGCAAAGGCTTGTTTGATTTACCAAACACAGCGGTATTGTTAGTAAGTATGGGTTGTTTTGGTTTGGGTGTACTAGGATTGAGTTACGGAGTCCTGTCGGCTTCCTGGGATGAAGAAATTTCAGGAAGCATTATGGGTTGGGAAGAATTTAATACCAATTTTGGACGGATGCGAGAAGGATGGCGATCGGCTAAATCAAAAAGTTAGTTATTAGTCAGTAGTCAGTAGTCAGTAGTCAGTAGTCAGTAGTCAGTAGTCAGTAGTCAGTAGTCAGTAGTCAGTAGTCAGTAGTCAGTAGTCAGTAGTCAGTAGTCAGTAGTCATTAGTCATTAGTCAGTAGTTAACAGTTAACAGTCAACCAGTTAACAGTTAACAGTTAACAGTTAACAGTTAACAGTCAACCAGTTAACAGCCAACAGTCAATCCGTGTCATAATCCGTGTTTAGCCCAAGAGAGAAGGCCAAAGAAATATGATTATTGTAATGAAAGCCGGTACTCCAGAAGCCGAGATCGATCGCCTCGACGAAGAACTCCGCACTAACTGGGGTTTGTCCCCAGAAAAAATAGTGGGACGCTACAAAGTTGTCATCGGTTTAGTTGGTGACACCGCTGAGCTCGAACCGATGCAGCTTCGGGAAATGAGCACCTCGATTGAGGAAGTATTGCGAGTGGAAAAACCCTACAAGCGGGCTTGCTTGGAGTATCGCCAAGGAGAACCAAGCGCCGTTGAAGTGGCTACTCCCCTAGGAACTGTGACGATCGGCTTGAATCACCCGATCGCGGTTGTAGCAGGCCCTTGTTCCGTCGAAAACGAAGAAATGATTGTCGAAACGGCAATGCGCGTTAAAGCTGCTGGTGCTCATTTTCTGCGTGGTGGAGCTTACAAACCGAGAACTTCTCCCTACGCTTTCCAAGGACACGGCGAGAGTGCTTTGGGGCTGTTAGCCGCCGCGCGGGAAGCTAGCGGTTTGGGAATTATTACCGAAGTTATGGATGCGGCGGACTTAAGTGCGATCGTGGAAGTAGCCGATGTAGTTCAAGTCGGGGCCAGAAATATGCAGAATTTCTCCCTATTGAAAAAAGTCGGAGCACAAGACAAACCAGTTTTGTTGAAGCGTGGGATTTCCGCAACTATTGAAGAATGGTTGATGGCTGCTGAGTATATCATGGCAGCGGGCAATCCCAACGTGATTTTGTGCGAGCGCGGCATTCGCGGCTATGACCGGCAATATACGCGAAATACGCTAGATTTGTCTGCGGTTCCTGTGTTGCGAACTCTGACTCACTTACCAATTATGGTTGACCCCAGTCACGGCACCGGTTGGGCGCAGTTTGTACCTTCCATGGCCTTTGCTTCCATCGCCTCTGGTACTGATTCCCTGATGATTGAAGTGCACCCGAATCCCAAAAAAGCCTTGTCTGACGGGCCACAATCTTTGACACCGGATCAGTTCGACAAGTTGATGGAAGAATTGGCGGTAATTGGTAAAGTCATGAAACGTTGGCCACAAGTACCTGCTTTAGTGTAGGTTATTGAGTTAATAAGGGCGATCGCTATTAGAGCCCGGACTTCCTCAAGAAGTTCGGGCTTTAGCTATGTTGGATTCATCCCCATCCATCAGCGGTTAAAGTTCCAAAGTAATTAACTGAGCAATTTCATCCGTCTGAAAACCCAAAGCCATCGGCTTTTGCACTCCCGGAATCACCTGCACATCATACAGTTCCGTGACAATCCCTTCAAACCGCAACCAATGCACGATCGCACCAGTAGTCAAATCAATCACCATCATCCCACACCGAGCCTCAGCATCTTTGGCTACCAACAACTCATCCAATTCTAAACCGCTAAAAGTATTGTCACCACCCCTCGGTTTCGACAATCCAACAATCGCCCAATTTTGCCAAAATGCCAGCCCTCGGACATATCCCGGACAAAATGCCACAGCCTGAAATTTCCCTGTCTCTAAATCCACATAACCAAATTCCCCTCTACCCGAATTCAACAACCACAATTTATCCTGATACCAGCGAGGAGAATGCGGCATTGACAATCCCGTAACGATAATATCATTAGATGCGACATCAATCACGATACCGCCGTTTTTTCGGCGATCGCGCCAACCATCCACCACATCCGACTGACTCGACGCCGTGACATATTTCGCCTCCCCATCCACCATCGCCAAACCGTTCAGGTGACAGCGGTCTTCATTGATGTATTGTGAGATAAATGGCGGTTTCCAGAGAGGTTTGCAACTGTGGCGATCGCTCAAAGTAGCGATACAATTGAACAACGTACTAATAAAGATGATTTGATTATTTTTATCGACAGCGATATCGTGAATGTCGATATCTCCTGTGGTGTGGGCGATACGGGGTATATATAGGCGATCGTAACCTTGATGCAGTCCTCCCTCCGCCAGCACATTGTCTAATTGCCAAAGTTGATATTTTGAGCTTAGATACAGGCGTTCCGGTGTGCAGAAAAGTCCCATTGCGCGATCGAATATTCGCCAAAAAGCCGAGATTCTGTTGGTTTCCGGCACAGCGCCGATTAACATTAACCTGCTAGTTTGATAGGTAGTACAAGCGAGGCTGATTTGTTGTTCGGTTAACCAAGATGGCAAATCGCGATCGCCAAAAATCTCGTGTTCGTGTACAGTATTGAAATTTGTGTGATCGTTGTTCATAGAATCTGAAGACATATACTTATATAGCAATCCTAAATCATTTGTGAACTTCTTACTCCCTCCCCTTACTAAGGGGAGGGTTGGGGTGGGGTAAAAATCTTTACGACTCATTTAGGATTGCTATATCTATCCAAAATGTAACGCTATAGCTGGTAATCTGAGCATCACCTCAGTCATGCTCAATTAGGGCAATTAGTTTCTAGCCAACTCGATAAATCAGCGACATTCGATATATCGAAAATAGCCTCACCTAACGCCGATAATTGTTCTGATGATAGCATTGACAAACGGTCTTCTATCTCTTGATTTAGTTCGCCTAACCGCCGTTGTAATTGGCGTTGAATCAAATTTACTTGACCTCTTTGTTCACCTCTTTGTTCACCAATTTCTATACCCTCAGCCAGCCCTTCAGCCAGCCCTTCAATTCGCCCTTCAGCCAGCCCTTGGGCCTTACCCAACTCGATCGCACCTATTCTTTCCCGTTCAAACTGTTCCCGCTTTTCCAAATCATCTATTTCCTCTAAACTGAGATTTACGCGATCGGCGATCGTAAAAGCCTTCTCAATTTCCGGTACAATTGACATAGATGCTGGGATCACTTCTAAATCCGGTGCTTTTCGTAAAAAATAAAGCCATTTATCCGTAACATTCGTCAATTCTTCTAGAGTTTTATTAAATTTTGGCAACTCCACAAACACTAACTTTAACGGACTATGCTGATAATTCAGTAGTAACTCATCTTCCTTCAGCGTAAATTGTGAAATCACTTTACTATGTTCCTGAAACATGATAAAATCTGTCACCGCTACACCGATGGCCGCTCTCAATTCTGGATAAACTTCCCCTAACTTCAGTTGATTTACATACATTTTCGCTGTGTTGTAAAGAATCCTTTTCCCAAAAGCAGGTACATTAAGTGCCTGCATTTCAATCAACACATTTTCCCCATTATTCAAGAGAGCTTTCACATCAAAATAAGTAGTTTTTAATCCCGAAATTCTCCCAGGGGCGTAGGGGTCGATAATTTCCAAAGAAGTGATGAAAGTCTCACCTTGATAGACAATTGCATTCAGGAAACTAATTAAAATATCTTGACTTTGATCCGAACCAAAGATTTTTTTAAAGGCATAGTCTGTTTTGGGGTTAATGAATTTCATAAGTGTTACTGAAAAGTATTATTAGTTTCTAGCCAACTGGATAAATCAGCTAAACTAGAAAAGTCGAAAATAGCCTCAGCCAAAGCCGATAACTGCTCTGATGATAGCTGTGATAAACGAGCTTCTATATCTTGATTTAGTTCGCATAATTGTCGTTGTAATAGCCGTTTAATTAGATTTATTTGACCTCTTTGTTCACCTCTTTGTTCACCAATTTGTTCACCAATTTGTATACCCTCAGCCAGCCCCTCAGCCAGCCCCTCAGCCTTACTCAACTCAAGAGCACCTACTCGTTCTCGTTCAAACTGTTCCCGCTTTTCCAAATCATCTATTTCCTCTAAACTGAGATTCACTCTATCCGCAATGGTAAAAGCCTTCTCAATTTCCGGTACAATTGACATAGATTCTGGCACTACTTCTAAATCCGGTGCTTTCCTGAGAAAATAAAGCCATTTATCCGTAACATTCGTCAACTCTTCCAGCGTTTTATTAAACTTAGGCAACTCCACAAACACTAATTTTAACGGACTATGCTGATAATTCAGCAGTAACTCATCTTCCTTAAGTGTAAATTGTGAAATCACTTTACTATGTTCATCAAACATGATAAAATCCGTCACCGCTACACCAATTGCCGCTCTCAATTCTGGATAAACTTCCCTTAACTTCAGTTGATTTGCATACATTTCCGCTGTGTTGTAAAGAATCCTTTTCCCAAAAGCAGGTACATTAAGTGCCTGCATTTCAATCAACACATTTTCCCCATTATTCAAGAGAGCTTTCACATCAAAATAAGTCGTTTTTAAACCAGAAATTCTACCGGGTGCGTAGGGGTCGATAATTTCCAAAGAAGTGATGAAAGTCTCACCTTGATAGACAATTGCATTCAGAAAAC
Organism: Microcoleus sp.; assembly: GCF_041354475.1. NCBI lineage: Bacteria > Bacillati > Cyanobacteriota > Cyanophyceae > Oscillatoriales > Microcoleaceae > Microcoleus > Microcoleus sp. Next base: position 49,082 of record NZ_JBGJZU010000017.1, on the reverse strand, counting down.
TAATTAAAATATCTTGACTTTGATCCGAACCAAAGATTTTTTTAAAGGCATAGTCTGTTTTGGGGTTAATAAATTTCATGGTGTTAGTAAAAAACTCCAGATAAGTGTACTATTGTGGAACAGGCATCTTGCCTGTTCTTAACAGCCTTTTTGGGAGATGTCTATTATATATCCAAAATGTCGGGGCGGGTTCACCAATAATAATTGCCCTAAAACCGATTATCTCATAAACTCGCCCCCACCCAACCTCACAGTAACAACGGCTCAATTTTGATTTGCACCTCCTCAATCACATCTTCAGATACAGACTCAACGAATCGAACACCGCGAATTTTCCAGTCTAAACACTTGATTTGATCCGCAAGAATTACTCCCTGAACTTTCAATCCAGTCGGTAGGAGAACTTCAAAAGGATACCCTTTTTGTTGCTTTGTAATAGGCATAAATAAAGCTAAAGAGCTTTTCTCATTGTAAGCACGAGGCGACAGCACAAAAGCAGGTCTAAGTCCTTTTTGCTCGTGTCCCTTAGTCGGGTCAAAGTCTAAGTAAACGATATCGCCTCGACTCGGAATGTAGGGATTTGATTGTGTCACCAAACTTCATTCCCCACAGCAACTCCACTATCAATCTCGGTATGAAGATTCTCTGGGGTAATCGCCTCAACCAACTCCTCAAGCGAGTACCGCCGACGAGTTATCGGCTCGATCGTCAGCTTACCATCTATCAATACAAACTGCACTTGGGAACCTTCAGCTAAGTTAATCTCTTTAGCTAAATGCTGTGGAATCCTAACAGCAAGACTGTTTCCCCACTTGGCGATCGTCCCAACCATAGCCTAATCCTCTAGTTAGTGATATCACTCTCAGGACTTCACCCTTTGTTTAAGGATGTATATACAGAGTGTCTACAGTATAGCAACTAAGAAAAAGGTTGACAAGTTGCAAGGGGCGGGTTTTACCGACAATAATTGCCTAAAACCGACAATCTCACAAACCCGCCCCACCCAACCGTAAATCAAAATATACCTCTTTAAAGATACAAGACAACACGGCAAGGTCGGAAACTTCATAAACGTTGAAAAATAAAGATGAGTATGCTAAATTAGATTACGATCGCACTAAAATTGAATATCACAAATAATCTATCATGAACAAGCAAATAATTTTCGTAGACCCCTCAGTACGAGATTATCAAAGCCTAATTCAAAACATCGATCGCGCTCAAATTATTATTTTAGATGACAAAGTTAGTGGCATCGCCCAAATTACTAACGCCCTAGCCAATCAAAAAGATATTGAAGCGCTACACATACTTTCCCACGGCAGCCCCGGCAGCCTCAACCTGAGCACAGAAACCCTCAACATCAGTAACTTAGAAAAATTCAGTACCCAACTCCAACAGTGGGGAAAATCCCTCACCCAAAGCGCCGACATCCTATTATATGGGTGTGAAATAGGCGCTTGTGAAACTGGCAAAAACTTCCTTAAACGACTGAGTGAAATCACAGGTGCAGACATCGCCGCCTCAGCAAACCCCACCGGTAGCGCCGAATTAGGTGGAGACTGGGAATTAGAAATACAAACAGGTGCGATCGAAGCAACAGTACCATTTAACCCCAACACCCTCAAAACCTACAGCGGCGTCCTAGGCTTCGCCACCAAAGTTGACTTTCCTACTGGCAATCGCCCCTACTCCGTCAGCATCGGCGACATCAACGGCGACGGCAAACCAGACTTAGCTGTGGCGAACTTCAGGAGCAACAACGCCTCCATCCTGCTCAACACCACCCCCACCGGAGCCACCACCCCCACCTTCGCCCCCGCAGTCTTCTTCACAACTGACATTGGCCCCTACTCCGTCAGCATCGGCGACATCAACGGCGACGGGAAACCAGACTTAGCTGTGGCGAACCAGAGCAGCAGCACCGCCTCCATCCTACTCAACACCACCCCCACCAACGCCGCCACCCCCACCTTCGCCACCAAAGTTGACTTCACTACTGGCACTTACCCCCAATCCGTCAGCATCGGCGACATCAACGGCGACGGGAAACCAGACTTAGCTGTGGCGAACTTCAAGAGCGACACCGCCTCCATCCTGCTCAACACCACCCCCACCAACGCCACCACCCCCACCTTCGCCACCAAAGTTGACTTCACCACTGGCGGTCTCCCCCGCTCCGTCGGCATCGGCGACTTCAACGGCGACAGCAAACCAGACTTAGCTGTGGCGAACTACTTCGGCAACACCGCCTCCATCCTGCTCAACACTACCGCCACGGGAGCCACCACCCCCACCTTCGCCCCCAAAGTTGACTTCCTAACTGGCAGTTTCCCCTACTCCGTCAGCATCGGCGACATCAACGGCGACGGGAAACCAGACTTAGCTGTGGCGAACTCCTTCAGCAACACCGCCTCCATCCTGCTCAACACCACCGCTACGGGAGCCACCACCCCCACCTTGGCTACCAAAGTTGACTTCCTAACTGGCAGTTTCCCCCAATCCGTCAGCATCGGCGACATCAACGGCGACAGCAAACCAGACTTAGCTGTGGCGAACTTCAACGGCGACACCGCCTCCATCCTGCTCAACACCACCGCCACCGGAGCCACCACCCCCACTTTCGCCACCAAAGTTGACTTTCCTACTGGCAATCGCCCCTACTCCGTCAGCATCGGCGACATCAACGGCGACGGGAAACCAGACTTAGCTGTGGCGAACAACGGCACCGACACCGCCTCCATCCTGCTCAACACCACCCCCAAAGTTACTGCTGTCACCGCTACCACTGCTAACGGCAGCTACGGTGTAGGTTCCACCATCAATATCACCGTCACCTTTGATGCTGCTGTCAACGTCACCGGCACACCCCGACTGCAACTAGAAACCGGTACAACCGACCAATTTGCCACCTATGCTAGTGGTAGTGGCGGTACTGTACTCACCTTCAACTATGTAGTGCAACCAGGAGACACCACCCCTGACTTACAATATCTCGCCACAAATGCCCTCACCCTCAACGGTGGCACAATTCAAGAAACCGCTGCTACAGCCTTTGATGCTTTCTTAACTCTCCCCCCCTTAGCCACAGCCAACTCCCTCGGCGGTAGCAAAGCCATAGTTATTGACACTCTTGCACCCACAGTAGCCTTAACATCAACATCACCAACCACCACAAACGCACCATTTTTAGTCACAGCCACATTCAGCGAAAACGTCACAGGATTTAGTACAACAGGAGTTAATGTTGTTAATGGCACTGTTAGTGGATTTACAGGTACTGGTACAACTTATAGTTTTACAGTTACACCAACAGCCACTGGCGCTGTGACAGTTGATATTCCAGCGGCGCGGACAACTGATACAGCAGGTAATAACAATACCGCTGTGGCTCAATTGACTCGCACTAACGATGACTGCATCGCCGACCAAATTGCTTATCCCAATTTAAACAAACCTAATTCAGTTGAAAATACCATATTCGGTGTATCCAACATTCAGATAGGCACTGCCAAAAACGATGAGTTTCTTGGTAGCGACAATGGCAATATATTCAATGCCAAATTGGGAGATGATAACTTATATGGTGGCGACGGCAACGACATCCTGAACGGCAATGAAGGTAACGATTTCATTGTCGGAGGCAAAGGCAACGATTTACTCTTTGGCGGTAAAGGAAATGACATCATTCTTGGCGGTGAAGGTGAAGATATCATCTTCGGAAATAAGGGCAATGATTCTCTGAATGGCTGTGAGGAAAATGACCAAATTTATGGTAATGAAGGTGCTGACTTTATCGATGGTGGTAAAGGTAATGATGCTCTCTTGGGCGGCAAAGGTGACGATATCCTTGACGGCGACTTGGGAAATGATAGTTTGATTGGCGGTAGCGGTAATGATATCTTTGTCTTAAAATCAGGTCAAGGATTTGACATAATCGGTGATTTTACCGTGGGTCAAGATTTGATTGGATTAAGCGGTGGTTTGAGCTTTGGACAGTTGGGAATAACTCAAAATACTCAGGGAACTCTGATCAAAAATGTCCTAACTGGAGAGGAGTTGGGTGTGATGATTGGAGTGAGTGCTAATGTGATTACATCTGCTAATTTTCGGCTGATTTAGGGATACGAAATATCTGGAAAAGAAACCGGGTTTCTGGGAATTACCCACACGCTAAGAAACCCGGTTTCTGAGATGATTTAGATTGGGATACGAAATATCTGAAAAGAAACCGGGTTTCTGGGAATTACCCACAGGCTAAGAAACCCGGTTTTTCGATATATGGTTACACCTATCCCTAGAATTATTGCGTCCAGAACTATGATTGCAATGACCAGTCTTCAAACTTGAATCCATGGATTCTTTCAAAATCTCGGCGATTCCGGGTTAGTAGAATACCACTCTTTGAAAGTGCAATCGCGGCAATCCGTAAATCTTGCGTGCCAACGCGGATTTTTTGTTGCAAAAATTCCATATAATAATGTTGAGCATCTTGATCGAAGTCAAGCAACTCAAAATCGGTTAGATAGTTAATGGTTTTTCGCAGACTTGCATAAGCTGATACTATTTCATCCTCTGATTTAGCTCGTCTGATACGGTTAAGTCGTCCATACATTTGCTCTTCAAATGTAACGATTGTAATGGCAATATCTTTTGAATTAACTGCACTGACACGCTGCACTATTTGTGGATTTCCCTGCTGAAAAAGTGTGGCATGGTCTGTATCAAATATCCACAAAGTCACTTAGCTATTTCCTCCATTGCACTTTGATTTATGGATTCTGCCTCGTCGAGTCGATCGCAATATTCTGCCATTTCTGCATCTCTGTCGCGGCGCAGTTCTGCAATATCTTCTAGCATCTCATCAAAGTGCGGATCATTTTTAAAGGCTCCGGCCCACTTCATTAAATGATTTTCAGCTTTGGGAATCTCTACTGTCAAAGAGACTATTTCGACTCTTTTTAAACGCTCGATCAACAATCGGTGCAAAATTCTTAAAGCTTCTTCTTTACTAGAGCCTGAGCTTCTACACTCTGGCAATTCCCAAACCATTGCGCTGTAAAGTTCTTCATCATGCTGTTCAATCAGAACTTGATAAGTTAATTGAGTTAAAGGATTTGGAGTAGCGGTTAATACTCTGGTATTCATAGTTTGTTGGGGTTGGTTATATTTGGCATTTTAAAACATTGTTTTTATATTTGGTCACATTGTTGCACCATGATCAAATTTAGTTGTTATTGCCGTTCCGTAAAACTAACAACTTTAATCGTCATTATATCACAATCATTAAAAGTATTGCCAAGAAAACAACTCTATGGTACAATTGGAGATTGTGAATATTAATCAAAAGTAAAGTAACCAGCCGGGAGAAATTCAAATGACACAGCAAACCCTGCACGGAACCAGCCGTAAAAGAAAAAGAACCTCCGGTTTTCGCGCCAGAATGCGTACCGCAACTGGTCGATTGGTAATCAAGGCCCGCCGCAGCAAAGGTCGCCACCGTCTCGCAGTCTAGCACTGCACTAAGGTTCACAGACCCGATCGCGCCCGTAGCCATGTTGCCCGAAGCAAACCGACTCAAGCACCGAAAAGACTTCAGCGCCGTTTACCGCAAAGGAATGCGCCGCAATTCCGCTCATCTGAGCTTAAGAGCTCTGCGGAAACCAAAAAGCGCCCTCAAGGCCCAACCGACAGCGGAAAAATCCTTCCAGCCCACTCGCACAGGCATTTCTATCAGCCTCAAAGTGAGCAAACGCGCTGTAGTCCGCAACCGGATTAAGCGCCAGATTCGCGCTGCTTTGCGACAATTATTGCCCCGATTAAAATTCGGTTGGGATTTAGTAATTGTGGTTCGCCCGATCGCACAAGAGTGCAATTATGCAGAAATTCTGCAAGAATTAGAGCAGTTGTTGGTAGAAGCCGAGGTACTAGATGGGAATTCGAGAGGAAGTATATTATGAAGGCGGCCCCGCCCCCGGTGACTTGATCGTTAACTTACTCCTGGCGCTGACTGTAGTGGGAATACCCCTAGCAGTCGGAGCAATTGTCCGAGCTCTATGGCTGCGCTATCGGATCACCAGCCGTCGCGTGTCCATCACTAGCGGTTGGATGGGTGGCGATCGCACAGATGTGATCTACTCAGATATAGTCAAAATTGTGACGGTGCCACGCGGTTTTGGGACCTATGGAGACATGGTGCTGACTCTGAAAAATGGCAGTCGTTTGGAACTAAGATCGATGCCGAAATTCCGATCGGTCTATGACTACATTAACGAAAAACTGCCCCCCGCCGCTCAAAAAACCAACGCAGCTCAAACTAAATAACAGCTTTAACCTCTCTCAAAAAAAGGTTAAGTTAGTGCGAGTATTGGAAAATCCATTATCAAAAAACCGCTAACGGGCGATCGATCGATAGCCAATGTCGTGACGCTCCCATACCAACCATTAGGGTATGGTTAGGGCATCTGAGTCCCGCCTGTGGATATCAAGATCTTCCTTCAAGGTACTCCAATTGTTTCCCTCTACGGCGTTTTATAGTGAGGAACGCGACCTGCTCCACTTGTCACATGAAAGGTTTTTGACAAAGACCCAGATTGTGATTCTTTGATCTTTGATAGGAGTATTTTACCAGAATTATGACTCAGAGTGCTCGTCTCGTCGCCACCTTTAAGAATGCTGGTTGGCTCTCGCCCAACATCGCATTCTGGATCGCTCTAGCGCGTCGCGAGGCTTTCATCCCACAGCAAATCAAAGATTATACTGTGGGGATTCCCACCTGTCTAGCTAAATTAACTCAAAGCGAATGGATTTTGGTATCTCATTTCTCTCCAGCAACCTCATGCTGCCGATCCTGGATTTTTTCTACGGGATCGTGCCAAGCTATGGTTTAGCGATCGTAGCTCTGACGCTCGTGATTCGCTTTGCTCTTTATCCTCTCAATGCAGGCTCTCTTCGCAATATGCGGCGCATGAAAGTAGCGCAGCCGTTGATGAAAGAGCGAGTAGATCAAATTCAAAAACTCTATAAAGACAATCCTGCTAAACAGCAGGAGGAAATGAGCAAAGTATACAAAGAATTTGGTAATCCTCTAGCAGGATGTTTCCCATTAGTGATCCAAATGCCAGTGCTATTTGCGCTGTTTGCCACACTCAGGGGTTCGCCGTTTTCTGACATAAATTACAGCGTTAACATCCAAGTCTTGCCAAAAGAACAAATGGAAGTTGTTCAACCGCAAGCCTTTGCGACACCACCGCAAAATATTTACGTGACAGGTACTTTTCACGCTCCCATTATTGGCGTAATTCCAGGCGGCGACAAACTCGCAGTCGGCGACAAAACCAAAATTGAATTTCAAACCCCAGAGGGTAAACCTCTCAGCGCTGTAGCGACAGAAAACAAGAGCGAAACAGACTTTGTACCCCGGTGGACAATCACCAAAGGCGAAGAACTGGCAAAGATAGACGAACAGGGCAACATCGTAGCCATAGCGCCCGGTGATGTGACAGTTCAAGGCACAATCCCCGGATTGGCCACTAACAAAGGATTCCTGTTTATCGAAGCTCTAGGCCGCGTTGGTGCGATCGACCCTGATGGTACAATCCACTGGGATATTTTGGTCATGATCCTCGGCTTTGGTATCAGCTTGTATATCAACCAAACCCTTTCGGGACAAGCCCAAGGACCAAACGACAACCCTCAACAGGCTACAGTTAACAAACTCACACCTGTGATATTTTCGGGGATGTTTTTGTTCTTCCCGCTGCCTGCCGGCGTGTTGATGTATATGCTGATTGCTAACATTTTCCAGACAGTTCAATCGTTCATTTTGTCGCGAGAACCACTGCCGGAAAACCTGCAAAAAATAGTGGATGAAGCAGAGGCGAAAACCAAAAAAGAGCAGGGATTAGATGCGATTCCCTTTGAGCCTAAGCGTCCCAAGAAAAAAGCTTGATGTTAACAATGAAAGACTCTCAAATGCAGCGCGGACAGCAATGGTTAGAAGAATTTCTAAAACTGTCCGCCATTCCATCAAAAGTGGTATGTGAACAACAAGCAGATTGCTATTGGATGACCATAGATGAAAGCAATCTGACTCCCGAACAAATTGCAATTTTGGTAGGACCAAACGGTGATGTACTAGATGCTATTCAGTACCTCTGCAACACGGTTGTAAATATAGCTAACGAAGCAGAAGATCCAATTGCTTATACAGTGGAACTCAATGGCTATCGAATTCGTCGCCAAGAGGAACTGCGATCGATGGCAGAATACGCAGCACAGCAAGCCCGGATGACTGGAGTAGAAGTTGAACTCAAATCGCTCTCTTCGGCTGAACGCCGTCAAGTACACAGCTTTTTGAGTGAATCTGAGGATATAGAAACTTACAGTCAAGGACAAGAACCCGATCGGCGTTTAGTAGTGCGTCTGCGCTGAGGGTAAGAAGAAGGAAGAAGTTACCCCCCCAAGGGCAGGGCTGTTTCATTCTGGTGACAAATCATCGTTTTGTAGGGGTAGTGGATGGTGCGTGCCTACCCTCCCCGTCCTTTTCTATAATTCTTCAATATTCAATCTAAAATCTAAAATCAAAAATAGGCTGAAGTTCAGAAGGCTGAGGATGATTATGGAGACAATTTATATCCCTCGTCTACTCTCAAAATCAGAGCAGACAGAGGTAATTGAGTTTGATGAATTTATTCCCGACTTAGCATCTCTAACTCCTGTGCGAGGAAGATTGCAAGTGACTCACCAAGGAACTTATCTGGAGGTGAAGGCGAAAGCAGAAACCATTGTTACTCTCACTTGTCATAGATGTTTGAAACAGTACAATCACAGATTGGTGTTGAAATCATCGGAATTAATTTGGCTGGATAAAGATGCCGATCGCCCAGATACAAATCCGATAGAAATGAAAGTGGAGTTTGAAGATTTGGTGGAAACTTTGTCGCCAACGGGTTCTTTTTCTCCGAGTGCTTGGCTGTACGAGCAACTGTGTCTGGCAGAACCCCACAAACAAATATGTGATGCTAAATGCGTGGGAATCGTTGTCAATGATGATGCCAATACAGAAAGTTCAGAAACTACTATATCTGATAGTCGTTGGGCATCTCTGGCGGCACTGAAACGAAAATTGCCTTAGATAAGAGCAGCAGCAGCAGTCGGCGGTTGAAACCGCGTCTACATAAACAAAGTCCGGATGGTGCGCGGACTAAGAAAGAAGAGCGATATTTAAGCATTAAAACAAATAACAAACAACAAATAATCAATAACAAATAACAAACAACAGACAACAAATAACAAATAACAAATAACAAACAACCAATAACAAATGACCAATTTTAGTGATGAGTTTGAACTGCTGTTACGATCGCGCTACCCCCTAATTTACATTCCCACACGAGAAGAAGAACGAGTAGAAGTGGCGATCGCTCAAAGTGCCAAAAAACAGGGTGCTCGCGCTGTATACATCTGGGATTTTGTAGATGGCTACCAAGGTAATCCCAACGATGCGGGTTTTGGCAAGCGCAACCCCTTACAAGCTTTGGAATTTCTCGAAAAACTGCCCCCAGCGGCACCAGCCATTTTTATTCTGCGAGATTTTCAGCGGTTTTTAGAAGATGTAGCAATTTCCCGTAAACTGCGGAATTTGGCGAGACTCCTCAAATCTCAACCCAAAAATATTGTCATCGTATCTCCCATTGTTTCAATCCCGGAAGACCTCAGCGAAGTAATCACAGTTTTGGAGTTTCCCCTACCTGCGGCAGCGGAAATCAAAATTGAGGTGGAAAAGCTGTTAGGGGGGATTGGACAGGTCATAGAAGGGCGTTTGCTGGATGACATGGTGCGCTCCTGTCAAGGGCTTTCTATGGAAAGAATTCGACGAGTTCTGGCAAAGGCGATCGCCACCAGAGGCGAACTCCATTCCAACGACGCAGAACTGATTTTAGAAGAAAAACGCCAAACTATCCGCCAAACTCAAATTCTGGATTTTTACCCAGCCCGCGAAAACATCTCCGATATCGGCGGTTTGGATAATCTCAAAGAATGGTTGCTGCGGCGCGGTGGTGCTTTTTCCGATCGCGCCCGTCAATACGGTTTACCCCATCCCAGAGGTTTGTTGTTAGTGGGAATTCAAGGCACCGGCAAATCTTTAACTGCAAAGGCGATCGCCCATCACTGGCATTTACCCCTACTCCGCTTGGATGTCGGACGCCTATTTGCCGGATTAGTCGGCGAATCGGAATCTCGCACCAGACAAATGATTCAGCTAGCGGAAGCTTTAGCACCTTGCGTGCTCTGGATTGACGAGATTGACAAAGCCTTTGGGGGATTGGATGGTAAAGGAGATTCGGGAACCACTAGCCGAGTGTTTGGGACTTTTATTACCTGGCTAGCCGAAAAAACTTCTCCAGTATTTGTAGTAGCAACGGCGAACAACATTCAGTCTTTACCACCAGAAATGCTCAGAAAAGGTAGGTTTGACGAAATATTTTTTGTAGGTTTGCCTAGTCAGGAGGAACGGCGGGCAATTTTTGAGGTACATTTGTTGCGGTTGCGATCGCACAGCATCAAAAATTACGATGTAGAGCGTTTGGCTTACGAAACTCCTGATTTTTCCGGGGCAGAAATCGAGCAAACATTGATCGAGGCGATGCACATTGGGTTTAGCCAGAATCGAGATTTCACCACAGATGATATTTTAGAATCAGCTAGCCAAATGGTACCCTTGGCAAGAACTGCCCAAGAACAAATCCAGTTTCTCCAAGATTGGGCTGCTGCGGGGAAAGCTCGTCTTGCTTCTCGATACGGCAGTTTAAGTCGCCGAATTCAAGGATAAACTTTTGAAGTAATCAGGAATCAGGAATCAGGAATCAGGAAAATTTTCGCAACTCTCTCCCTCTCCCCCTCTCCCCCATCTGCCCCTGTCCCACTTCCCCATCTCTCTTGCTTAAATAGCGGCTTTATGAACAGTTTGTATAGTTTTTTCAAGTTTTTAGTTGGCTTTTTATTAGCCATCGTGCTAATGGCAGGCGCTAGTGTGGCGGCTGCACTTTATTTTGCCGCTAAACTCACCACCATCCCTGAAAGACCTGTTTTTCCTAACGACAAAAAAGTAGTTCAGATTGCCAACGCCAAGCCTACGTCAACAGCGAAAGCTAGTCCGGTTTCAGAGTCTAGCGATACTCCCTCACCAAAACCGCTAGAACCGGGAGCCTACCGAGCTCTGGTTACTCAGCCGATTGGCTTGATTTTACGGGATAGTGCCAACCGAGATGCCAACCGCATTGGTGGTGTCGGTTACAACGAAAAAGTGGTGGTTTTGGAAGATTCCCCTGATAAAGAGTGGCAGCGAATTCGGGTTGAGGATGGCAATCGTGAAGGTTGGGTCAAGGGTGGCAATACTGAAAAAGTTGAGGGTCAATGAAAATATGTTAAGAAACCTAGCAAAACTTTAAGGTTACTTGCAAAACCCAGCCCGTTGTCAATTTTTTAAGGAATAGTTAAGTAGGTCGCTCTCAATCAACCTCAAATGTCCATGACCCGTGATAACCCTGACTTTTTAGAGACGTCGGGGTTCTGAAATCAGTGGTATTTTTAGCAGCCACCAGATAAAATATTAAGCAATCATCGCCAAAAACACATCATCCTTCGGGACTAAAGGCTAAGATGTGCTTGCCAACTTTTTGCTGACGAGCACGTCAACAGAAACAGTGATGCTATCTTGGTCGTTACCTGCAACTATATTTTGAGTGGAATTTTTTTTGATAAACAGGGGTGCTAGGTGTATACAGGTAAAACTTAGTCTCGATAGATTGAGTCACAGACCAAAATAGAGTTTTGGTAGTTTTCCCACATAGCCCAGCTACAATTTCACAATCAAAAGTTATGGAATATCTTGCTTATCTCGAACTTGCTCTGGCTGACGAAGCATCCACAGAGTCTCCAATTTTAGAGGGGATTAAGTGGAAACACTTATCCAGCCATACTTATTTCCGTTTATTATCTTTGGCTTTAATACTCTCGGTGGTGAGTGCAGCTAGTTCGGCTTTTGCTCAAATAAATCCAGGAAACCCCAATTTGCGAGCAGTTCAAGACCGATTGCGACAGTTGGGCTATTTTAACAGAAGTTCCACCGGTCAACTCGGCCCCCTCACTCAACAAGCTTTGACTAGCTTTCAGCGAGACTATCAACTATCCCTGACGGGAAGACCCGATCGCGATACAGTATCAGCACTCAATAGTTTAGGGGTGAAAACTCAAGCTTATAGAACTGTGGATACCAATAATTATCGGGAGTTGCGCTTTGGAGACAAGGGTGAAGATGTTTTAGTTCTCCAGCGGGAATTGCAGCAGTTGGGCTATTTTACAACAACTCCAACTGGTACTTTTGGCAGAATTACTGAAGAAGCTGTCAGAAGTTTCCAACAAATTAACCGACTCTCGGTAACTGGTGTGGCTGACAGCCAAACTTTAGCTTTGCTCTTAGGACCCTCCCAGCCCCAGCCAACGACTCCGACTCCCGAAGTTATTTCTGGAAATGGGGGTTGCAGAGGGTTGCGCTTTGGAGACAGAGGAGCGACGGTAGACTTGATTCAGCGGCAGTTAAAGGATTTGGGCTATTTTAAAGGCCCTGTTGATGGCAAGTTTCGGGAACGTACTCTCTATGCTGTTACTCGTTTTCAGCAAGATAATTTTCTGGTAACAGATGGCTGTGCTGACACGGCTACTTTGATTGCGATAGATACCCGGAGGGCTGAGTTTCAAGCTACTTTTTTTCCGAGAGAAAGTAAACAGCCAAATTTTGTGGTGGACTTTCTCCAGTTCGGTGACACGGGCCGACAAGTAGAGCAGTTACAGCAGCGACTGCAAGTATTGCGCTACTATGCAGGTCCGATTCATGGTTTGTTCGATCGAGCTACTGAGGCCGCCCTGATTCGGTTTCAGACAGCTAACCGCCTGTCGGGGACTGGAAAGGTCGATAGACAGACTCAGGGAGCTTTACAGCAAAGTCAGAACCAAACTGCACAGACAGTTCCCCCTAGGGGCGTGAGCATACCACAGGTCGATCGAGGTTCTACAGTACCAATTAGCATCAGTTCTCGATCGAGCATTTACCAGTTACAAAGACGACTGCGAGACCTCCGCTTTTACAACGGCCCCATTAGTGGAGTGTTGGATGCTCCGACTCAAGCCGCTCTCGACCAAGCTCAGCGCAGTTACCGGGTCAGCAGTGACGATTTGTTGACCAAAACTTTTTAGCCAAGGCAGCACCAATATTTGTTAATTATTGTAACAATTCGTACTTAAAAACCGAATATAGGTGTATGTTTACTCACTTGATTCCGGGGCGTTGCCATTTTGGGCGATCGACCTCGGACAAGACCAATTACTCGAAACCAAAGAGGGCCATCCCATTCTCAAAGCTTCGTGACAAACAGTATGAATGGTGAGCTGGCAGTCGAGGAGGTGCAACCCTGACTTTTCAGCTTGCTTCATCCCAATTTTTAAGATCGAATCGTTGTTAAATTCGATCGTGCGGTTGCACTGAACGCAGACTAAGTGATGGTGGTGGTGCGGATAAGGCTGGTTTATTTCATAGTGTTTGTGACCTTCTGCTAGTTCGAGTTCCCGCAACAAGCTCATCCTTGCCATTAACTTTAAAGTTCGGTAAATAGTGGATAAGCTAATGTTTTCTCCGCGATTTTTCAACAAAGTATACAAATCCTCCGCACTCAGGTGGTTGCCTTTGGGGAGGTTCTGAAAAACGTGCAAGATGGTTTCCCGTTGAGGAGTCATCCGCCAGCCTTTGTCATTGAGTTCCGATTTGAAGGAAGAAGCTGTGTAAATTGCCATAGTGACCCTCTCAAGAAAGTCTGTCTATTGACAATCATACACAACGATCGGGATATTTTTCAAATATCAAAGCTTATTGATAATTTCTAAAGACAGGAGAACCCGGACTTATTCAACAAGTCCGGGTTCTTACATCACAGGATTGTGGATGTAGCAACTTTAACCTAGAGACTCTAAATAATCCCGCACGCGGTTGCGACGCTTGGGCTGACGCAGTTTTTGCAAAGCTTTAGCTTCAATTTGGCGGACACGCTCGCGAGATAAATCCAGTGCCCGACCAATTTCTGCCAGTGAGTAGGGGTGTCCATCACCCAAACCGAACCGCATCAGAATCACATCTCGTTCGCGACTGCTCAAATCTGCCAACAGTTGCTGCAAGTCGCGGTGCAAAGCTTCTCGCATCAGCATTTCTTCTGGCGATACGCAGTCTGTTTCCAGCAAGTCGCCCAACTCCGTATCTTTCTCGTTGCCAACTTTAGTTTCTAACGAAACAGAACGGGGTACTCTCAGCAAAACTTCCCGCACTTGGATTGGAGTCATATCCAACTCCACAGCGATATCTTCTATAGTGGCTGTCCGACCTTTTTCTTGAGAAATTTTACGCTGGGCTTTTTTAATTTTATTCAGCTTTTCGGTAATGTGAACCGGGAGGCGGATGGTACGGCTTTGAGTAGCGATCGCCCGTGTAATTCCCTGGCGAATCCACCAGTAGGCGTAGGTGCTAAATCGATAGCCCCGCGTCGGATCGAACTTTTCCACAGCTCGTTCCAGTCCCAGAGTACCTTCTTGTATCAAGTCTAGTAGTTCTAAGCCACGATTTTGATATTTTTTCGCCACCGAAACGACTAGGCGCAGGTTAGCCTTAATCATGTGGTCTTTAGCTTCGACACCTTCAGTTTGAGTCCTTTCCAAGGTCTCTACTGTCATCTCTGCTAACTCGGCCCAGTGGCGCTTACCTTCGCTCATAATCCGCTTGAGCTCGGACACATCATCGACACCGGCGGTGGTGGCCCAACGTTCCAAGGAAGGTTTGTGTCCCAACTGTGCGGCCAAGCGATCGCGCACCTCAATTAAATGCACGAAGCCCTGAATCTTTCCTTCTTCCTGCGAAGCGGCGGTGTTCCGCAATTCTAGCAATTTGATATAGCGCTGAACTTTTTGAGCTTCGGAGACTTCCTCATCTCGACCTAACAGACGTACCCGCCCTATTTCTTGGAGGTACAGACGCACTAAATCAGTAGTGCGGCGATTGGCATTTTTTTGAGACTTTGCTGCTGAGTCTGCATCTTCAGTCTCTGCTGTTTCTTGGTCGATGAGTTCGTCTCCAGCTTCTTCAGCATCCTCATCCAACACATCATCTTGCAAGGGATTGACTCGCAGTTGTTCGTCGAATTCAGCTTCAGCGTAAAAAGAGGTGGCTGGCATAGTGATTTTCTCAGTGGCTCCGGGTGAAAAGATGCTACGCTTAGCGGTTATTTATATTTATGATGCCCATTTTGTTAGGACGAAGCATCACCGCTTTTTGTTTCTTTACTAATTTTCCTGACTGGAATACTGTTGTCCGATCGAACTTTGACTCACCATCTTGTTTTAGTAACTTTCTGGAAAATGCCAAGAACTTTCTGATGTAACAGTTTGGAGACCAGGAAAGTGTGTTCTACTTCTTTGTTTATGTAGCTAGTATAGATAATCTCTAGCTATAAACAAGTGACTCTCGTCAGAAGTTAAGTTAATCTTCATCACCGATCGGCTGGTTCCCGATCACTTCTGAAAATTAGTTGCTTTTTTCATAAAACTTCATAAACTCTCAGGTTTAGACGCCAGCGAGCGCCCAACGGACCCTTGCTACCGAGGGTAAAGTTCCATCAGTTCCCTCACCTGTTCGGCATGATAAGAACTGCGAGTTAAGGGAGAAGCCACAACCTGCAAGAAGCCCAAAGATTCACCAAATTCTCTCCAAGCATCAAACTGTTCCGGTGTCACAAAGTTTTCCACGTTTAAGTGTTTTTGACTAGGTTGCAGGTACTGTCCAATTGTCAAAATATCGCACCCCACAGCGCGCAACTCCTGCATAGCCTCACGAACTTCCTCGTCTGTTTCTCCAAGTCCCACCATAATCCCAGATTTGGTGTAAACCTCTGGTGCCATTTCCCGACTGCGCTGCAACAGTTCCAGAGAGCGATCGTACTTAGCCTGTGGTCGCACTTTCCGGTAAAGTCGTTTGACAGTTTCAGTATTATGGTTGAGTACCTCCGGCCTAGCTCCCAGAATAATTGCCAAAGCTTGCCAATTGCCACACAAATCGGGAATCAAAACTTCTATAGTCGTCTGTGGCATCACAGAACGAACGGCTTGAATGCAGTGCACAAACTGGGATGCACCGCCATCAGGCAAATCATCCCGATTCACCGAGGTAATCACCACATGGTTTAATTTCAGGCGCTCTACTGCTTGCGCCAATCTTTCCGGCTCCGTCGGATCTAGAGGTTGGGGCTTTTTCTCAAAGTCAATGTCACAGTAAGGACAAGCGCGGGTACAGGCTGGCCCCATGATTAAAAATGTGGCAGTACCTGCATTGAAGCACTCGCCGATATTGGGACACGAAGCCTCTTCGCAAACCGTATTCAGGGCTAAATCCCGCAAAATTTCCTTAACGTTGCCGACGCGCTCCCACTGGGGGGCTTTGACTCGCAACCACTGTGGCTTTACTGTCACGTCTGTCTTTGCCTGGTTAGTATTTTACAAATTATTATATACTATAATGTTCAATTTCGAGTTGAATATGATATAATATTCAAACATTGACTTGATTCGGGATGTAGCGCAGCTTGGTAGCGCACCTCGTTCGGGACGAGGGGGGCGCAGGTTCAAATCCTGTCATCCCGATTTAATTTAACCGTTTATTTCTTTAGGAAAAAGCTTTGGGAAAAAGCGGATTTGATATCACTTCCGACCAAGCCACAAGTGATATCAAATCCGGTATTCATGTCCTAGTAAAGTGTTCTCCAGCAGCCAAGCAATATCAGATTCAATCAGCTAAATCTGGGAAAACTTCGCGGACCGCAGGATGCACCAATCGGTGATGCTGCACGTTCAATCCCTTGGCTAAACTAGGATTGGTTTCCAAAGCTTTAATCCCGAAATTTGCCAACTGCAAAACATAAGGCAAAGTGCTGTTATTCAAAGCTTGAGTCGCAGTCCAAGGCACTGCACCGGGCATATTTGGTACACCATAATGCACGACTCCTTCCTCAATATAGGTAGGATTGGTGTGAGAAGTTACCCGCAAAGTTTCTACGCAACCGCCTTGGTCAACTGCGACATCAACAATCACAGAACCGGGGTGCATTTTGGCAACAAAGTCGCGAGAAACCAGAATGGGGGCTTTTTTACCCAACACCAAAACCGCACCGATTAACAAATCAGCATCGGGGATAACGGCTTCAATTTGCAAAGGACTGCTGTAGAGGTATTCCACTCTGGAACCGAACAGAGTTTCTAAATAGGCTAGGCGATCGACATTCACATCCAAAATCTGCACTCTAGCGCCCATTCCAACAGCAATACGCGCTGCTTCCGTGCCCACGATTCCGCCGCCCAAAATCACAACTTTGCCCGGTCTTACCCCTGGTACACCTCCCAAAAGTACGCCCCGGCCTCCTTGCTGGCGTTCCAAAAACCGAGCCCCGAACTGCACGGCCAAACGCCCTGCAATAATACTCATGGGTGTTAGCAGTGGCAATTTCCTGTCTGGGAGTTCGACAGTTTCGTAGGCGATCGCCTGGACTCCACTTTCCATTAAATGTTCGGTTAACGTGCGATCGGCCGCTAAATGCAAATATGTAAATAGCAACTGCTCTTTTTGGATCAGCGGGTACTCAGCAGGTAAGGGTTCCTTAACTTTAACAATTAGTTCCCGATTCCAGACATCCTCCGGCTTTGAGACAATCTTAGCCCCTGCTTGAATGTAATCTTCGTCGGCGAAACCTGCCCCAGCGCCTGCATTAGTTTCCACAAAAACTGTGTGGCCTTTGTCTGAACAAGCCCGGACACTTGTGGGGCTGAGCCCAACTCGAAACTCTAAATCCTTGATTTCCTTGGGGACACCTATTTCCATCTATAAACCTCAAATTTTAGCCATACTTCGATCGAATCTAGCTTATAAATTATCCCATCGGCATCATATCATGCCCCATGTCAGCAATTGAGACCCCCCACAAATCTGGCGAAGTAGGGGATTTGGAGATACTAGGTTTGGAAATCATACTGTGGGGGCGAACAATTGTTTGATTTTCAGCCAGTGCGATCGCAATTTCCCAAAATTGTCATTTTCCATCAAATAAATCCTGTTTTTAGCTTTCTCTAACTCTAACTGAAGCTGTTGGATTTGAATTTGGGCACTATCCCAGTCTGAATCCTCATCTGGCAACTGAATTCGCACTTCCTTGTCGTCGCCGTTTTTCTTGATTGCAATATCGTGATAGCCAAGAGACTGAAGTGCCAAAAATACGATTTCCCAGTTATTAGCTAAACAAAATTCATTGACCGCTCTGGCAACACCATAAGGCATAATCTCGCAGATAGACCAATTTGTATAATCGTTAAAAACCATCATCCCGTCGGATTTTACTTTTTTATATCCTCGATCGATATCTTTGCATACACCTTCATAAGCGTGGTCAGCATCAATATAAATCCAGTCAAAATACTCATCGGGAAACTCACTTAAAATTGTCGATGAATCGCCTTCATGAAGCTCGATTGTCCCATTTTTTATGCCCTCTTGTAACAGGATTTTTTGTTTCTGAGTTACCTGGTTTTTAAATAATTGCAAATTATTATCTATGATATGCAGTTTTTTTGGTTGAGTAATAGAAAATATTTTTTCAGCAAAGTTTCCATATTGAGTTCCCACCTCAGCAACAACACTATCTTTAGGCAGGTATTCTAACAGTTTTGCCCGACTTTCAACTAAGCGGCAATTCTTGACATGGCGATTTTGCAGAATCGGGGAAGAAATTAGGAAGGGATTGCTATCTACATTGCTCCATTTTTCATTATCCCAGCCCTTAGTCGCTTCTACAAATCTTTTTTTGTATTTAATAAAATCAAACATAAAATTATGAAAGTAAGTGAACGCGGTATAGTAGATTATGGTTGAATAGATTTCCTCATAAAAGTAGCCTAAAGAGAGTCTGCTGTCAATATATGTAAAAAAAAATGCCACGCATACCTAGCTTAACATTCGATCGCGGAACTCTTCTGCTACATCCACCACCAACAGGCAGAGACTGGGTGGACTTTGCCACATGGGACGATCGCGTCGAAAAATTCCGCATTCGGGCAATTCACTACCGTCCCCTGGTAGAATGCCTCCAGGCAGATTGTGTCAACTTCACCGACCTTGCCCGCGCCTACGAACAACTCGAACTCGTACCCAGCGTGGAAATGCAGCCTTATCCACATCAAGAACAAGCCCTGGCTGCATGGCTGCAAGCCGGTAGTCAAGGAGTTGTGGTGCTTCCCACGGCTTCCGGGAAAACTTACCTGGCACAATTAGCCATGCAAGTCACTGGTCGCAGTACATTAATTGTAGTACCAACTCTGGATTTAATGCACCAGTGGTATGCTAATTTAAAAGCAGCTTTTCCCAAGATAGAAATCGGATTATTGGGGGGAGGTTCGCGGGACAAAACGCCGATTTTAGTAGCAACTTATGATAGCGCCAGTATTCATGCAGAAACCTTGGGCAATAAATACGGCTTGCTGGTTTTTGACGAATGTCATCACTTACCCACGGATTTTTTTCGAGTAATTTCCGAATATGCGATCGCGCCTTTTCGACTGGGACTAACAGCCACACCCGATCGCACCGACGGCCGCCATAGCGATTTGCATTTCCTGATCGGTCCGACAGTTTTTAGCAGAAGGCCCGAAGACTTGGCTGGCGATGCTTTAGCCGAACACAAGATAGTCCAAATCATGGTAAAACTGTCAAAAGAAGATGGCGATCGCTACCGCGAATTAATCAACACTCGCAACGACTTCTTAAAACAGTCTAACATTAAAATATCCACTCTCGAAGGATGGAAAAAGTTTATCATGGCCAGCGCGCGATCGCCGATCGGACGCCAAGCCATGCTAGCCCACAACCAAGCCAAAGCCATCGCCCTTTGTACCGAAGGAAAACTGCGAATATTAGGGGAATTACTAGAAAAACATTACCCGCAGCGCACCCTAATTTTCACGGCCGACAATGCCACAGTTTACCGAATCTCCCAAGAATTTCTGATTCCCACAATCACCCACCAAACCCCGGTTAAAGAACGCCATGAAATCCTGCAAAAATTTCGCAGCGGCGAATACAAAACCCTGGTAGCCTCCCACGTCCTCAACGAAGGAGTGGACGTTCCCGATGCCAGAATTGCTATTATATTATCAGGCACTGGTAGCGAACGGGAATACATCCAACGTCTAGGTCGAGTTTTGCGGAAAAGCAGCGATGTAAATAAACTAGCAATTCTCTACGAAGTCGTCACCGAGAACACCAGCGAAGAAAGAACATCCCAGCGGCGTCGAGGTGGAATGAAATTTGAAAAACCGAAACTACCAACAATAATAGAACCACCGGAACCAGAATATCAGCAACTAGAAATATTCCAGCCAACACCTATTTACGGAGTTAATCGCCAGACAACCAAGCGCGCGGCCGAGTCGCCTCAAAAATGGGGAGAAAATAATAATGATGAAGAAGAAAATAACCAGGGAGAAAATGAAGAGTGAAGAGTGCCAATTTAATGTATAATCTCAGAAACAACTAATTCAGAGTACCTAACAATGAGCGATATCCCACAAATAACTAACTTTAAAGTTTTCCCCAAACATACAGGAGTTTGGGAGGGAGACTGGACAATACTCGATGCCGACTGCAAGGAAAAGCAGAAATTTACAGCAGTGTTAACCCAGAAAATAGTTGACAACCAGTGGAGGCAAACTAACGTTCAAACTTATGCCAATGGCAAGAGTGAAACCCAAAATTTTGTGGGTCATGTTGTCGGTGAAGGGCAAGTGGAAATTGAAGGTCACGACTCTGTTTTTTCCAACTACAAAACACTAGCGACAGAAGTTGGAGATAATTTGATAATTTTTCAAGTATGGGACAAAGCAACTGGCTTTCTGAGGGCGGTTGAAACAATCAATTTGATTAATTCGGGTGAGCGAATTCGGACTACCCAAAGCTTGACCGCAGAGGGGAAACTCAGGGGAGTTATGGTGATTGTTGAACGAAGAATAGAGTAAAACTTTTACTGCTGATGCTACCAACCGAACTACTAAGTCATCGTCAAAACGGCGAATCGATCGTCCCCTTACGCCTGAAGATAGACGCTAAAAACCTAGAAGCAGCCACCGAAATGATTGATTGCTTCCAAAGTGCGATCGGCAAAACCCAAGGCGAACTAGACAAACGCTTACAATCTCTAGAAAGCGACAGTCCCGACTACCGCCTCAAACGCGGACTAGCCCACCTACTGAGAGGCGGTTTCAGCACCTTTGAAGTCATCAGCCCCCTAGAACCAATTGCATTGAGACAGCGCGTATTTGCCCTAGCAGCGCAATCCGTACCCAGCAACAATTCCACCCAATTAACCCTCGAAACATTAGCACTTGAACTAGGTCAAGAATTAAATAGAGAAGTTTTAACCAATGAAATAACTACAGGTTTATACGCAGATTTAAACGAAAATAAAATCCTTACCCAATTCGATACACCCACACCAGAAGCACTCTTACATCGGTACAACCTTTCTCAAGTCCAAGGCATATTTTATCGCGCCAGTCAAGTCCAATTAAACGCCCACCGCAACGATCCAGGAGAATACAAACTCCTATTTCGCTATCTGAAACTATTCCAATTAATGACATACATAGAAGGCGATGCCGAACATGGTTTCACCCTCACCATCGACGGGCCGACAAGCTTATTCAAACCCAGCACCCGCTACGGCTTAGCCCTAGCAAAAATGCTCCCCGCCCTGCTACACGTAACCAAATGGAGTATGCACTCAACACTGCAAACAAAAGACCCTTTTACTGGCGTATTAAAAACAGGAAAATTCACCCTAAATTCCGAGTGCGGCTTAGTCAGCCACTATCCACCAGGAAAACCCTATGATAGTATGTTAGAAGCAGCATTTGCCGAGAGATGGAATTCCACAAAAACCGAGTGGAAACTAGAACGAGAAGTAGATTTAATTCCCATTCCCGGTAGCGTGATGATTCCCGACTTTCGGTTAGTGCATCCCGACGGGCGAGTGTTTTTATTAGAAATAGTTGGTTATTGGAGACCAGAGTATTTACAAAAGAAATTTGCCCAAGTACATAAGTCCGAATGCGATAATTTAATCTTGGCTATTTCCGAACGGCTGAACTTAGAAAAAGCTGGAGTAAAAGTAAAAGACGTACCAGCAAAAGTAATCTGGTTTAAAGATAAATTGTCACCAAAATCAGTCCTAGAAGCCCTCGAATAATATCCAAATCCGCCCATAATTTGCAAACTTCTTTCTTCCTCTCTCTGCGCCCTCTGCGCTCTCTGCGGTTCAAAAAAATCCTATTCCATGAATGACATAATCTTAAATAGGACTTACGGATAGTCATGGTGTTGCAAAATTTTGAGATAATTCACAACACTTGTGAATGAAATAATTACCTTGTCAATCCCTCCAGGACTTTCTTCCTCTCTCTGCGCCCTCTGCGCCCTCTGTGGTAAAAAAAAATCCTCAAAAAACATCGGACATTCCACGCTATACTAAAATCAGAACATCCCCGAATCCTTGCCACCGCGTCCTCTCACCCTAAAATTGATTGAACAATGGCAGACACAAGTATTGTCGAAAAAATCAAAAAGCTGCTAGCCCTCGCTACTTCATCCAATGAAAACGAATCGACTGCGGCCGCCGAAAAAGCTTCCCTTTTGCTAGCACAATACAATCTCAGTCTCGCTGATTTAGGCCCGAATCAACAGGAAGAGATTAGCGAAAGTGGAGTGGAAACTACACCGCGCTATGTGACTTGGAAGATGATTTTGCTTTCGGGAATTGGTGAAGCTAACGGTTGTAATGCGATGCGAAATAGTTATACTGGTAGTATGTTTTTGGTGGGAACTTCTACTAATTTGATTGTGTGTACCCATCTTTACGAGTATTTGAGTCAGGCGATCGAACGAAGGGCGAAATACCGCAAAGGAAGTGGGCGGGGATTGGCTTATCTCAATGCTTTTCGAGTTGGCTGCGCGACGAGATTGAGACAAAGGTTGTTGGAACAAAAAAGTGAGATGGAAGAGTCGGGGATTCCGGGTGTGGGGGATGTGGTGGCGACTCCGGCGATTGTGGTGCGATCGATGTTTGAGAAGAATCAACAGGCGATCGCAAAGTATTTAGAGACTTTAGGTGGTAAAGTTAAAACGAGAACTGGTTCTCAAATCAGCAGCGAGGCTGGTTTTAACACTGGTTATGAAGTGGGCGATCAAATTAGTTTGCACAAGCAAGTGAAACCACAAGGTGATATGAAACAACTCAATGAAAGTCTTTGAGGTAAAAACATGACAGTATACGATCTAACTATTGCTAAAATTAGCCAAATGCCAGAGTCACTTGTTCAAGAGGTGAATGATTTCATAGACTTTTTGCTTCTCAAGTACAACAGTGAATTGCCACAGCTTACTGAATCAGACTTTTCTGACTATTTAAAGAATTTAGAAACCTACGAAGAAAAGTTAGCCCGTGGAGAAATTCAATGGTAGGATCTTCATCTTTGTAAATTATGTTTGTTTGCTAAGTAATTGTTCTTTCAACTCCTGACATTCTTTGGCTAGCGGGATGCCTAGTTCTGTGGATATGGATAAAGCGCGATCGCAATACTCAATAGATCGAGTACGATAGCCTGTCTTCTGATGCAGCTCAGCCAAGCATTTTAGAGTTACAGCCTCACCAAAACGAACCCCAATTTTTATCGAAATCTCTAGAGATGTCTGCAAATATTCTAGAGCTTCTGAATACTGCTTTAGTTGGGTTAAAGTAATCCCCAAATTTAAGCTAGCCATCTGTTCTCCAGCGCGATCTCCAATTTCCTTTGCAATCGCTAAACTCTCCTGCTGATAATCAATTGCTTTGATATAATCCTTAAGTGAATAGTAAGCCAGTCCTAAATTTCCTAAAGCTATTCCTTTCTTGTAGCGGTATCCAATTTCCTGCCAGATTGTCAAACTTTGCTTAAAGTAATCAATCGCTTTAGCATAATCTCGCAGATTCAGATAAGTTTTGCCTATATTCCCTAGAGCATTTCCTTCTTCCTGGCAGTTTTCTATTTCCCTAGCAATCAATAAATGTTGTTGATGATGCTCAATCGTCAGTGTGTAATCTTCAAGGTTATTGTAAGCAACTCCCAGATCTCCTAGGGCAGTTCCCACCCCCTGTAGGTCTTCAAGTACCCACGCAATCGTCAAACTCTGTCGATAGTAATGAATGGCTGTAGCATAGTCTCCAAGATTTTTATAAGCAACTCCCAAATTTCCACAAGAACTATGCACACCCTGTAGGTCTGCAAGTTGGAATGCGATGGTCAAATTCTGCTGATGGTACTCAATAGCTTTGGCATAGTCTCCAAGATTCTTGTAAGCAATTCCCAGATTTTGACAAAGAATAGCATTTCGGGGAGAATCTAACTTGCCTAAAAGTTTTTGGCACATTTCAATCAGTTCATAATTGTATCCCCAAACGTATAGCTGAATACGTAATTCCTCATGACTAGATGAATTGAGGCCAGTAGTAATAATTTCCCAAGCTCTTTCCCAGTCTTCCAGTTCGCAAAAATGGTGAAATGCTTCCAAGTATCCCCTAACTTTCTCTAAATTGGAAGCATCCGGCTTCGGTTTGTACCTCGTCAGCCAATTTTTAACCGCTCTGTATTGAGCGCGTTTACAAGGTGGCATTTCGCTAAACTCCGGTGCTGCTAGATCGATTCCCAGATTAGCCAGCATCCATTCTCCCGGTGGTGTGATGTCAACTTTCAAACCATTTTGACTTTTAACATCAAATTCAGCAAAATCACTGTTCATATTCTCCACTACCTCGCTATCAAATTTTTCAAATGATCTGATGCTACACTGCGAATTAAATTGTGCTGTCGCAAGTGTATCTCATCGTCAATTAATTCTTCTTCTACCAAAAAGCGATCGCGCAACGCATTCAACGCTACCTCTTGCTTCTGGTCATCGCAATCCCAATCTTCCAAATGACTCAGCCAAAACTCCTCCGGTACTCTACAGCGATACACAGAAGCTTCGCAAAGCAATCGATAGGCATTCAAAACATCTTTTTTCAATCTCTCAAACGTCTTTTCCAGCCGGAATCGTACATTTTTTCTCAGTTCGCGAGTATATCTATCCAGTCGCCAGTCGTCATCTGCTGATGCCGTTATTCCTTTGGTCTTAGCTTCCTCAATTGCCTTCTCGACTTCTTCAATTTCATGCCCGTATTTATTCCAATAACCCGCCACGTTGCCATAAAAAGGCTGACTGCCAATTTCCCCAGCAATCACCCGCAAAGCCAATGGATGCCCCTCATAAACAGCCCCAATTCGTTCTAAATAGGGTTTATTTGGTGAATCTATATCAACATCTAGTCCAGTTTTATCGAACAAGGCTAACTGTTCTGATGGTGTTAGTCCTCCCAAGTCTTGGCGATACCAAAAATTTTTATAACGAGCCGGAATTTGCTCTGGCAAATCCTGCGATGTTACGATGATACGACTTTGGCAAGATTCTACTGCCAAAAAACTTTCAAAAAATTTTGCCCACAACTCATCCTGAAAACCATTCCAGCCTGTTTCTTCATTTCCTTTTAAAATCAGTTCCAGAGAATCTATCACCACCAAATACCGATTTTCTCGCAATCGCTTGACCAATCGATTCAGCAACCGCTGTGTATCTTTGCGGTCATCTGGCGTAATGCGTTCTCCCCACTTTTCCAACCATCGAATCGCCACACTAGCAAAATCAGAAGCTTGCTGGTCGTTTTCAAAATTTTCCTGATGAAACTTACGACGGTCGTCTTGCAACTCCACCGCCAATCTTTCAGCTAAAGCCGTTTTACCAATTCCCGCGATGCCCAGAAGAATTAACAGGCGACACGAACCCTGAACCTTCTGGGCGAGTTCACTAATCAGGTCTTTTCGACCAACCCAAGCATCGTCACAAGCAAAAAACTCTGCTCTCGAATCTGTCTGAGACAAGGGACTATCATCAACAATATCTTCCCAGTTCTCCAATTCTACAGCCTTGCAAATCTTGACAAAAACCTCATGCTGAATAGGCTTCCGCCGCCAAAACCGCTTTAAAGTTGCGACTGAAGTTTGGGCATCTCCGCACCAGCTAGAAGCTTGTTTTTCCAAGCCTTTCTTTAGCCTTGCCCGATCGACTATTTCCAATCCAGATTCAGATGCTCTCAGACTAGCTGCCATGCTGATTTTTCAACCTTCATTAACCATATTTAACTTATAACATCTGCCAATTTGTGGCGCGGCTCAATTTTGGCTCACTTTTGGATACAGCGCCAGAGGTGCGTTGAAATTTAGCCGTCAAACCTTTGCTGTTCAAGGAATATAGAGATGGGAAGCAAGTTAGCAGATCGCTCATTTCCCAGCTAAAACAATCATTTATTCATCATGAGTAAGACTATGCAAACACAAAATTTCGTTCAACTGGAACTACCAGGCGTTTTACCTAAAAAAAACGACACCCTCAAACAAATAGAAGAAGCAATGCAAGGAATACTAGACCTAACATGGAAAACTGTGCTACTTCACATTTCACCACGCAGCGCTAAAGAACTCATGTTACAGCACGGTAAACTGATTGCTCTCAATGATGGTGAAGCCTGGATTAAAGTTTCGTCAACACCACTTTTACTAATGGCAATTCAAAAACTACCCGAAATTGAATCAGCATTCAGAAAAGCCTTTGATACTACTGTCAAAATCCGCCTGGAAGTATAACGCACATCTTGCACTAGCTGCGATCGCTTTACCTACCCCAAAAAAAGCGATCGCACTCAATCAATCAACTCCGCTTCTTCAAAAATCTGTCTAGTCGTCAACTCCAAACCGGGCAACAACTCATCCACAATCGGCATATTATCCGTATAAACTTGACTAGAACCATCGGGGAAAAAACTTCTAATTAAAATAGCCTCTGGATCAACCACCCAAACTCGCGTCACACCAGCCGCCAAATAATCTTTCGCCTTATCTTCAAATTCCTTCATCGCTTGATCCGGCGATATAATCTCAATCACCAACTCAGGAATTGCGGGACAAGCTTCATTTCGCCGCCAACTTTTCGGTAAACGTTCATAGGAAATGTAGGTTAAATCTGGAACAGGTGCCCAATCTTTACCCTGACGTTTTAACAAAACTGCCCATTCTGGCAACACTCGCCCCCGTCCTTTACACCATCCATGAATTAGGAGACACAAAGCTCCCTGTAAACTGGAATGGAAAAATTTGGGAGACATTTTAGGAACTGCTTGACCATCTACCAATTCATAATATACATCTCCGTCGGGCAAATCTAGAAATTCTGCTAAAGTAAGTTTGGTTCCGATGCCTACCATGACTCCTAGCCCTCTCGATAATTAATTGATATATCGATTGTATCCCTATTTATTTACTTGTTATTATACCAAAGCGATCGCCTTTTTATCTCCCTTCACCACCAACTCCCTTGAAAACCGCTATAATGGGATACGGTGCAAAATGTGAACAACCAACAACCAAACATTATGTTCTTAGTAACCGGAGCAACAGGCGCACTAGGCCGCCGCATAGTACGAGAAATTAGACAGCAAGAAAAACCTGTCCGCGCATTTGTTCGCCTCGCATCTCGGTACTCAGAACTAGAAAACCGAGGCGCAGAAGTTTTCATTGGCGACTTGAAACAAGACAAAGATATTAAAAAAGCCTGCCAAGGAGTCAAATGTGTCATCAGCACCCACGGCACTGGCGGCGACGTTCAAGCCGTACACTACCGCGCTAATATAGAATTGATCGACTGCGCCAAGGAAGCCGGAGTTGAGCATTTTGTATTTCTTTCGGTACTAGGAGTCGATCGCGGATACGAAGATTCCGCAGTATTCAAAGCCAAACGAGAAGTCGAAAAATACCTGCAAAACAGCGGATTGAATTATACAATCCTGCGGCCCGCCGGTTTTGCTTCCAGCTTGTTACCCTTAGCAGAAAGGTTTCGAGAAACCGGACTTTACCTGCTGATTGGCGACGGCAAAAACCGCACCTCTGTTGTCAGTACCGACGACTTAGCTCGTATTGCTGTAGACTCGTCAACCGTTGAAGGGGCGCGCAACCAAATTCTGCCCGTCGGCGGCCCGGATGTGCTGACAAGAGATGACATTGCGCGCATTTTTGGACGCTTATTCGATCGCGAACCTGTAATCATTAACCCGCCACTGGTGGTGTTTGACGGATTGCGAAATGCCTTGGGTTTTTTGAACCCTCAAGCTCAAAAAGGTTTGGGGACTTTGCGGGTATTGCTGGGTAATGAATTTTTCTGTACCCCGGAAGAAGTGCACAACTTAGAATCAATTTACGGCATCAAAATGGAATCCCTAGAAACTTTTTTGAAGCGCAACTTGAGTCTGTAAAATCAGTCCTATAGGGGACTGTGACAATTACAAGACTTACCTATTCTGGGAGCATCCAGATTTTGCATAGGCGAAGCATAACCGCAGACAATTTATTAGTTATAACCAGAGATTTACTGCGGTGATGCTTCGCCCCTACCAATATATTTGCACTCATTGAGATGCACCCCCTATTCTGAAGGAGAACACCGGGTTTTTGATGAAATCTCCTGGCTAGAACGAAGTATTTTATCAAAAAACCCGGTTTCTTAAGTTATAATCTATGCCCAATGACCTATCTTCCCAATGGACACAACTCCACGCTCAACTGCACCGGACCTTGCTACACCGCAAAATATTGCCCCCAAATCAGCGATTATTAGTAGCAGTATCCGGCGGGCAAGATTCTTTGTGTGCCATGAAATTACTGCTAGATTTGCAGCCAAAATGGGGCTGGCAATTAGCAATTGTTCACTGCGATCACCGCTGGCGTGTGGATTCGGAGGCTAATGCAAATCATGTAGAAAATTTAGCTAAACATTGGGGAATATCATATTATCAAAAAACCGCCGATCGCATTCCGAAAACTGAAGCAGCAGCCCGCAACTGGCGATATCAAAGTTTAACCGAAATTGCGATCGCCAATAACTACCCCTACATTATTACAGGCCACACAGCGAGCGATCGCGCCGAAACCCTCCTCTACAACCTAATTCGCGGTAGCGGTGCCGATGGACTTTCAGCCCTCACATGGGTTCGCCCCCTTGTCGATTTTCCATTGCCGATTTCAGATTGTAGATTAGAGAAGGTAAATGAAAATCCCGAATCGAAAATCCCCAATCTCAACTCTCAAATCTACTTAGTTCGTCCCTTGCTCGAAATAAGTCGATCGCAAACAGGCGAATTTTGTCAACAGCAAAAACTACCAGTTTGGGAAGATTCCACAAACCAGGATTTGCAATACGCCCGCAACCGGATTCGATCGGAATTATTACCTTATTTAGAAACTCATTTTAACCCCCAAACCCAACAAGCCCTCGCTCAAACAGCCGAAATCCTCCGCGCTGATGTCGAATATCTCGAAGTTGCCGCCACCGAATTGCTACAGCGAGCCATGTCACAAATCAACGAACCAGAGCACAGAACTTTTCAACTTCCTGTCAAGTTAAATCTCCCGATTTTGCGAGCAGCCCCCCTTTCCTTGCAGCGACGAGCCATGCGACAGCTACTGCAACAAATACTACCAAATGCTCCCAGCTTTGACAACATTGAAAAACTCACAGCTTTGATTGTAGCACCTAATCGATCGCAAACAGATCCATTTCCATCAGGTGCGATCGGTATAGTAGAAAAACCTTGGATTATTATCACATCTAGGCCTAGGGCATAGCGCATTAGACATCGCGCCTTAAAACCTGCTTCCTGAATTTCCCCCTTGGGGGGTGATATCGTTTCCGGTTGTATTGGAATGATTTAACCGCAGAGAACACAGAGGACACAGAGGGAGAGAATAGAGATATGAATAGTTCAGATGCTACCGGATTTGATATGACTTATTCCTTCTTAACTCGAACAATGATAAACTTGATATTCATACCCATCAACAGCCGGCAATTTCCGCGATTCAACCTCACAACCTTGCGCTTTTAAATCCACAGGTACACGAAAATTCACCAACCATAAATCGAGGGGACGCTGCAATTGACTAAGTGTTTTCTCAAGTGTCCCTGAAGCTATTTCTGGTGTCTCCCTTTTCAGGTTAGCCAAAAGAAATAAAGGAGAATCAAATGATTCCTTCCGCCCTTGGGTGGGATTCTGATTCCTTCCCCCCTTGGGGGGGGTTGGGGGGGGTTCTTCCGACTTCCCCCCAACAGCCCCATTCTGACTTGTTCCCCCCTTGGGGGGGGTTGGGGGGGGTTCTTCCGACTTCCCCCCAACAGCCCCATTCTGATTCCTTCCCCCCTTGGGGGGGGTTGGGGGGGGTTCTTCCGACTTCCCCCCAACAGTGCCATTCTGATTCCTTCCCCCCTTGGGGGGGGTTGGGGGGGGTTCTTCCGACTTCCCCCCAACAGCCCCATTCTGACTTGTTCCCCCCTTGGGGGGGGTTGGGGGGGGTTCTTGTTCCCTCTTCCTAATTTCCCACCCAATACCCATCAATTCCCCGATTTCCACATGAGTCTTTTGAGTAGTAGCAATCAACACCGGAACTTGTGATACTTCGCGGATAATGGGCACCAAAAGATCGGGTTTGTAATACTTCCGATAACCCAGATTGGAATTTACTGTAATACCACTCACAAAACCCATTAATAAAATTAGTAAAACAGCTTTTTTCCCAGAAGTTTCGATAGCTCCGTAATTAAACCATTGACTTTTTACTGTAGGTGTGTTAAAGAGAACTGCCAAGGCTGCTCCTAACAATAAAATCACCCCTGGAAAGTAAACAAAATTGTATCTAGCGCCACGAGTGAGGTCAATATCAAGAATATATTTAAAACTAAAGAATAGGAAAATTGCTCCTACTACAAACCAGCAAAAAATGATAGTACCTAAAACAGTATCCGGGTTTTTTAAAGCAGTTTTAATCGCTCCAAACACCAAGGGAAGCGCCCAGACAAAAAAGATAGTCATCCCGATCGCCGATGCAATCACTACTGCCAGATTTGACGATTCCACGGGTAACAAAGATATCACAGTAATCCATCCAGCCAAAGCTTGAAAAATTGGACTAATCCAATTCAACCAAGTGCGATCGCCGCTAACAATCCAATTAGTTAATTCACTGCCATATTTATTTGAAAAAAATATGGGAACCCATATTAATCCCCCGGCAGCCGTACCGCTAGCCACTGCCAATAATCGCCAGATATTTTTAGATTTACCGAAAGGAGAGTGATTTTTTTTAAATTCATTTTCTAGCTTAAAAAAAATAGGATATTTTTCATTATATGAGTGGGCGATTACAGCAGTTAACGCTATTGCTTCCGCACATAAAGTGAGAACAAAAAAGTAGTGACTGGCTATTCCCAAACAGTTAAACATTAACCATATTGCCACAGTCCAAAGAGGAATTAGCGCCCGTTGTTGAATGCGTTTAATACTTAAAAATAAGCAAAACAAAGAAGCAATAACTAATAAAGTTCCTAAACTGTAATGTCTAGCTTCTTGAGCTAGATAAACACCGTAGGGAGAAACTGCCATCATCGCAGCAGCACATTGACCAACTAGAGGAGAATTAAACGCAAATTTGCCCAAAAAGTAAATAGCTGGAACGGAAATTACACCCAATAAAGCTGGGAGCGATCGCCCAATCCAGACTAAACTATCGGCAGAAGGCCTAAACAAATCCATCCACCAGTGAGCCAGCATAAAATAAACCGGAGGATGATTGCTTTCTAGCAGTAAATTATGCAGCACATCGCCAGTGGTAGCAGTGGGACTCCATTGCAGTGGTTCCAGTAAACTAGAAAGAGCGATCGCCCGATCGAGCGGCACACCTCGAAAACTATTGCCCAAACTAAAAACTAAAGTGGAAAACTCATCCGTCCACAGTGGTTTCGAGTCCAAATTAGCAAATCGCAACATCAAGGCGATCGCCATCCACAATAATACCAACAACAGTTGTTTATTCCTAATCATTAATTTAGTCATTAGTTATGAGTTATTGGTTATTGGTTATAGGCGTCGCCCTGAGCCCTTCGACTACGCTCAGGATAAACGCAGTCGTTGGGTTATTGGTTATTGGTTATTTTCCCAATTCCCAATTCCCAATTCCCAATTCCCAATTCCCAATTCCCAATTCCCAATTCCCAATTCCCTAATTAACATCCGTCACCCGCCAACTCAGCTTCATATTAATCCAGAAATTCCACAACGTAACAGCCAGGATCGCAATTAAATTAGCCAAATATTCATTCATCCCAAAAATATTAAACATCACATTCACCAGCAGCACATTCAAAATCAAACCCATCAAGCAAATCGTATTAAATTTCAACAGTCGTTTCAAGCGTTGGCGATTGCCTCGCTGCCGCCTAGAAATTTCCCCAAAAGTCCATAGATCGTTCCACAAAAAGTTACTAACAATTGCCAATTCCGCAGCCACAATCAAACTGCGAGTCAGTTCCAACTTGCAGAAATTTCGCAGCACGTACAAAACCCCCATATTCACAAACACCCCGCTGAAACCCACTAAACCAAATCGTATAAACTTGCCCATGGGCCAGCGGGCAAACCGCAACCGGAGCAAATGTCGCAAATACTCAATATACTGTTTCCAGGTAACTTTGCTCTCCCCTTCTTGGCGCTCCTGAAACACATAACCAACTTCTCCAATCCAGCGGATATCCCCTCTGCCGAGCACTTCAATCAAAATTTTGTAACCGGCGGGATTCAGCGTTTTGCCAGCAATACAACTGCGGCGCACCATAAAATAGCCGCTCATGGGATCGGAAACCCTGCCCACAACTCCCGGTAGTATCACCAATCCCAAAGTCTGAGCTCCCCGCGATAAAAATCGCCGCATCATACTCCAGTCGCTGACTCCACCTTCGGCAACGTGGCGACTAGCAGCGGCTAAATCGGCTCCCCGCTTAATCTCTGCCAAAAGATTCAACAGCGTCTCTGGCGGATGTTGCAAGTCGGCATCGATTACGCCCAAAACCTCACCTCTGGCAGCTTGCCATCCCCTAATCACGGCTGTAGAAAGCCCTCGCTCGTGCTCGCGTCGCATCACGCGCAATTGCGGATAGTCGAGTGTCAGGGATAGGGCAACTTCCCAGGTGCGATCGGGGCTGTTGTCATCCACTACAATCATCTCGTAGTCACCGGCAAGGCTACCATCAAGCAATTGGCTCAGCTTTTCGACGATCTTTTTGATATTTTGGCACTCGTTGTAGGTGGGAATTATCAGGGAAAAATAAATGGGCGGTTCCCCTGTTGTCGCAGAATTTGAAGCTACAGTCGGTGCAGCCGGAATTTCCAAAGGGTTCGTCGGTACTGGCAAGAGCTGATTTACTTGATTTAAGTTCATAGTTCCTGTTTTCCGAAAGTAAAATATGTTGTGCGATGACTGTAGACTTGAGAATATGTTTCGTCTAGAGTTGGTTTGTTAAAATCTAAGAACGCCTGTAATTCTAGGTCGTGATTCTGTAACTGAGCTGGAAAATAAACTGTGGATGCCATTCTCGATCGCGCTTTACAAGGTTATAACCTCTCCACCGCAGAGGCCTTGGTACTTTTGCAGCAAACAGAACCAAATGCGCGAGCTGCGATTCAAACAACTGCTGACTTGCTGCGTCGCCGACAATCAGGAGATGTTGTCACCTATGTTATCAACCGCAATATTAATTTCACCAATATTTGCGAGCAGCATTGCAGTTTTTGTGCATTTCGCCGCAATCAGGAAGATGAGGGCGCTTTTTGGTTAGACTGGGCCCAAATCCTGGAAAAAGCTACAGACGCAGTGCAGCGGGGTGCTACAGAAATTTGTATGCAGGGGGGATTACATCTTAACGCCAAACTCAATGGCGCATCTTTGCCTTATTATCTGCAATTGGTGAAAATAATTAAAGATGAGTTCCCTCAATTACATTTGCACGCTTTTTCGCCACAAGAAATACAATTCATTGCCAGGGAAGATGGCCTGAGTTTCAGCTATGTAATTTCGGCTTTGCGAGATGCGGGAGTTGGTTCCATGCCCGGCACCGCAGCGGAAATTCTTGACGATGGAGTACGACGGATTATTTGCCCGGAAAAAACAGATACGGCAACTTGGCTGGAAATTGTGGGTACGGCTCACAGTTTGGGATTGCCAACAACCAGTACCATGCTTTGTGGCCATATTGAAACTGCCGAACAGCAGGTTTTGCATCTAGAAAAAGTGCGATCGCTCCAACAAAGTGCGATCGACCAAAACTATCCAGCTAGCATTACAGAATTTATTTTATTGCCCTTTGTCGGACAGCAAGCACCAGCACCTTTGCGGAGTCGAGTCGGCCGCGACCAACCAGTTTTAGCAGATACATTATTGCTCACCGCAGTCTCCAGAATCTTCTTAGGAAATTTGATTCCCCATCATCAACCAAGTTGGGTGAAATTAGGTTTAGATGGAGCTACAGAAGCCCTGAAATGGGGTTGCAATGACATTGGTGGCACATTGATGGAAGAGCACATCACTACCATGGCTGGTGCAGTTGGTGGTAGTTGTCAATCCGTCGAAGATTTGCAAAATGCGATTAGTTCTTTGGGGCGGAGTTATCAACAAAGAGATACAATTTATCGAACAATAGGGGTTGATCGTTTGGCAGTAACGGCACGCAGTGGCGATTTATGAAACTAGAGGAAAAAATTGTATCGATCGACCTTAATGACTATGCGTTGCCTCCGGTGGATGAAATTTTGGGAATGCTGGTTTGGATGGTGGGAGATGGGTGATTAACTGCGACAGTGTTAGTCTCTTCTGATTTCCTCCAGTCGGCGCTTGTATTCTTGCGAATTTCCCAAGTTATACTTTGATTTATAAAATCCGAAAGATTGAACTGATTCTGATTCTTCCACCTCACTGAGTTTTTGCTGTAGGTTTCTAAATTATATCCCCAACTTCTTACAAAAGTCGGGGATATATCTACTATCTTTTTACCCACTAATCAAACCCGAAATCACCTGTTGTAACTGAGAAATCGTCTGATCTTGTTGTTCTCCAGTTTGCTCAAGGCGATCGAGTTCCCCCCCCACAGCTTCCAACTTTTGACGCAGCCCACTCAAATTATCCTGAACCGGCTGCAACATTTCTTGATAAACATTCACCCTGCCCCAGAGTTCCGCCACAGCACTTTTGAGATTAAACAAATTCTGCTCCAACTTTTGAATTTCCTGCCGTTGACCCTCCAGTTCCCCAGTTTTGCGGTTGACATTACCATCATTTTGAGCTGCGGCTTCTCGCAACTGCTGAATTTCCTGCTCCAGTTTCTGTAAATCTTGCTGCTGCTGCTGGCGCTGACTTTCCAATTGTGCGATGACCGGCCCCAAATCAATCTCTCCCTCTCGCGATGCTGGATTAGCAGTACCCAAGCGTTTCCAAAGCACCGCCTGATGTTGCTTCAAAATACTCTCCCGTTCCTGCAAGCGCAGTCGTTGTCCCACCAGAGTTTCATTCAACATCTGATAACTTTCGAGTTCATCGGCCATTTCATTTTCCAACGCCATGCGATCGTACTCGTTAGCAGCTTGAATTTTCGCTTGCAATTCCTCGATAGTTTGCTGCTGGAGAGTCAACTCCTCCTCTTGATCGTTAACAAACCGAAACACCTTTTCCAAATCCTGTTGCAAGTTTTGAACTAGCCCCTGCAACTCATCTATCGACATTTTCTCCAGAGCTTGCACATCTACTTGCTGCTCTGTAGCCACAGGCCCAAAACCTTGAGCCATACCGGAAACTTGTCTCGTTAGAGCCTCCAGAGCCCTCACCTGGGCAGAAAACAACTGAAACTGTTCTTCCTTCGCACTCAACGTACTTTGCAGGCCCTTGCTCTCCACCTTGGCTTGCGTCACAGCATCCACAGCTTGATACCACTCTTCCCAGCGGTGTTGGATATGGGGAAGTTGGCGATCGACCTCTGCTTGCTGCTGCTGAGCATTGGCCCGTTGTTGCTCCAACTGCTGCCAGTGTAGATCCAAAATTGCCTGTTGAGCCCCCACGACCCCAAAAGACTGATTCAATTGTTCCCGCACCCCTTGAGCCGAAGCAATCGCCCCCGAAAGCTTGTTCATTAACTCCTGAATTCTACGGGCCTGTTCTTCGTCTACCACCGCCCCTTGCTGAACCTGAGACTGTTGCTGCTCCACCCGCTGCTGCTCGCCCCGCAACTGTTCCCAAGCCATCTCCATTTCCACACGAGAGCGATCGACTTCTTCCCGCAATCGATGAGCTTCATCGCGAGTATTTTCAATTTCCGAGCGCTGCGCCTCCAGCCGCTCCAACTCATCCACCATTTGAGCCAACTGCTCTTCGCGGGCTTGCATTTCCATTTCCCGGCGATTTAGTTCCTGACTCGAAAAAGTCAGAGAAGCCTTCCACTGCTCAATTTCCTCTTCCTTATCCTTAAACTTATCCTGTAAACGCGAGAAATTTTGGAGAATACTCACCAATTGACGCGCAGCTTCCTGAATTCGCTGCACCTGCTTGCTAGCGCTTAACTCCACCAGCACCAGGGTGCCGTCGTTAAACTTATTAGCTTCCTCCACTGGAATCACATCATCCCCAGGTACAGCGCTCCAATTATGTTCGCCCCGCTGACAAGCTAGCAGTTTTAGTTCAGCCTTACCGCCACCGAGACCAAAGCCGCTTCTCTGTTTTTGTACTTCTGCTAGATACAGCACGCTGATAGTCCTCTCTTTGGTGTCGTTTGCGCAATTTGTCGATAGCAGTATCCGTTCTGTGAAAGCCGATCGCATCTACTCTCAGCAGACTCAATCTTCACTTCCTGCTTCACCCTGGGGAGTCGGCTCCTTCCAGTCCACAGGCGTAATTTCGGGCTAAACTCTCCCTAATCTCATGTAGTAATCTCTAAAGATTAACCGCTTCTAAAAACCTACAGAAATCTGTAAATCAAACTTAGCGGTCTATGTTTTGCCTAGAGCAAGTGCTATATGCTTCCTGATTGCTCAGGTTGGCCTACTCTTCCCAGTTAGAGACTGCCTTGATTAGCAGAGGACTTGAAATATTTGGTTTTTTGACGATCACTTTGTGCCAAGTGTTTTCTGTGGTTTTCACACCCAGTAAGCTTTAGCAACCCGCACTAATCAAGCGTTTGCCCAGTTTATCACAATTATTGTTGGTTTTTGTCAAATTCTGATAAAACCTAGACAAACCTATGTATTTTGACAACTGCCTAAAACCCTTCCCAACTTTAGCAGCAAGCGACAGCAATGCTCAACTTGGAGCGTCAATCAAGCCTTATCTACGACTTTCTCAACTTCTCCTAGGCACAATCAATGCCACTTTCTTAAAAAGAATAGCAAAACTGCGGAGACTGCCATCACCAAAAGTTAAAAAATTTAACAGCCGGTATTAGCCCTCTATGTTTGGCTCTACTCCTTTTGACAAAAAATCTGGTCGAGAGAGTTGCCAGGTGAGTATTTCAAAGTAGATTTAGTTACATTCCTAAATTTACCTGGTTAAATGTATCTATTCAATTAGGTTCTAGGTTCTGCTGAATGAGAGAGGGAGTATGTCACAATAGGGTAACGCCTTAGCCTGTTTCCTCCCAAGGGGCGAGCAAACAGAGATTCACCACCAACACCCTACAGCTAAACTAATGCTGGGGTGAATGGTTTTTTGAAGATTGGTCACAAAATAGTTTGTTGTCGATGGAAATCTAGATGGGAAAAAAAATTGAGTTCCCGCCACCAAATAGCATTTTTGAACTCAGACGCCAACGGTTTTAAGGAGAAAATTTTAGCTCCATGCAGGGAAATTTGAGTGAAATAGACATCCGCAGCATCCTGCAACTGATTGAGTTAGGTCAGCGAACCGGAGAACTGTTCGTAGAGACCTACAGCTCCTCCATAGGTGCCAGCACAGGTACTCACCCAACCCCGCGCTCCCCAGCCGGACAATCCTGGTATGTCTTCTGCTTCAACGGTCAGATTATTTACGCTACCCAGAGTGCGGGAAGTTTGTTTCGCCTGCGGGACTACCTGCGCCGCTACAAAGCAGAAAAGGCCCTAGACAAAATCGAAGTTCCCTATATGGCTTCTACCAATGCTCCAGAATATGGCTACCTGTGGGCGCTGCTAGAACAACACATCCTCACCCCAGCTCAAGGGCGCAACATTATCCACAGCATGATCCACGAAACCCTATTTGACTTGCTCAGTCTCCATCAGGGTTCCTTTACCTTTGAAATGGGTTCTGCCTTAGCTCCTCAATTAACCAGCTTAGAAATTAGCTCCTTGCTGGCGAAAATTGTCAAACAGGTGCAGCAGTGGAAACAGTTTCACCCTCACATTCAGTCACCCAACCAATGTCCGGTGATTTCAGACCCCACCGAGTTGCAAGTCGCCCTACCTGTCAATACTTTTAATACTCTCAAACGCTGGGCTGACGGCCGCACTTCTATCCGCCAAATGGCGCGCTACCTCAACCGGGATGTGTTGACTGTGGCTAAGGCAATTTATCCCTTCGTCCAGCAGGGATTGGTGCAGGTATTTTTTGAGTCTATTAGCCCAGCTAACAACAAAAAAGAATGGTCTTCCCCCAAAACCAAAGTTCCCATAGTTGTCTGTATTGACGATGACAATGTGATTCGCAAGACCGTAGAGTCGATTTTGAATGAACATGGCTACCAAGCAACGGGCATCAGTAGTCCCCTCACAGCCCTGAGTTTAGTGTTTCAACTCAAACCCGATTTAATTTTGTGCGACATTGCCATGCCGGAACTAGACGGTCACGAAATTTGCGCTATGCTACGTAGTTCTAGTGCTTTCCGACAGACACCCATCGTGATGTTAACGGGTATTGACGGATTTATCGATCGGGTTCAAGCTCGGATGGCGGGAGCTACTGAATACATCACCAAACCTTTTGGTGAAAACGAGTTATTAATGCTGGTAGAAAAATATGTGGGTCCTGGTTACCCAGAGGCGACAGTGGAGCTAGTACCTAGCTAGCTATTAAATAGACAAGGTGGTACACTTATAGACAAATCTACGACCATTTTGTTCAAACCCTGCGCGATTCCCAAAAAAGCTTGGATTATCAGTAAAGACACTCGCTTTCGCAGGCTCATTTATTAAACAAATAATAGATAATCGCCAAAAAATCCTGTGGTGCTACTCTGGATAATTTATCGACTCAAGTGGGCCACACAGGCTCAAAGTACAAATATAATATACTTGTTTCTTCACAAAAAGCCTTCTCTGATTGACCAAAACCGCGAGACCTCAGAGCTAATGTAGTTCATGGCGTCCGCGCTTCTCTTGCCAAACACATCCAGCAGTCACGCCATTTACGCCTTGGTTATGTCAAGCTTGGCTATGTCAAGTTTCGATGGGACAAGCTTGGCGGGAACCCTCAATAATTTGCTAAAAAAGCAGGTGTCAGAAAAATGATTAGTGGCGGCCCAGACTTCATATTACCAGGACTAGGTATAGATCATGCTCCCGAATTCCAAGAACTAGAAACTCCCGAAGGCGAGCTGCACCTGCGGTTTTATGTACCTTCGGGCAATGAGTTCGCGCTGCCAGCGACAGGGATTAGAGAGGTACTATCCCCCTCCCCAGACCGCATGACACCAATTCCTAACGTTTCTTCCTTGCTTTTAGGTACGCTAAACATGAGAGGGCGTGTCATTTGGGTGGCAGACTTGGGCCAATTTCTGGGAGACCAAACACCTCTGAATACCGACAGACAGGAAATTCCGATCGTAGCTGTAGAAGACCAAGATACGATTTTGGGATTAGCAGTCGATCGAATTGTGGGCATGGACTGGCTCGATGTCGAGCAACTGCACTCGCAGAACAATGCACCAGATGGCATGATGCCATTTCTCAGAGGAGAATGGATGTTAGGCGAACCAGGTCAGAAAGTGCTACGACTGCTAGATCAAGTGAAAATTCTGCGCTCGGCGCGGTGGGCAGCGTGAAATCAATTTTAGATTGGCGATTTTCGATTGAGTCTAATCACAAACAGTCACAGCGCCGCGTATCTAACATTCAAGATAAAAATCTAAAATCTAAAATCTAAAATCTAAAATCCAACATGGGGCGGCAAATGGCAACAAGTACCAAATTTGACCAGGACTACCAACGAGCCGAAGCGGCATACATGGAAGGCGACTATCCAGAAGCCGCCGCTCTAGTTTGTCAATTAGTAGCAGATTTTCCCGAACACCCTAGCGCTCGTCTGCTGTGCGGACACATATATTGTTACGGCCTAGAAGACTACGAAGTGGCACGGGAACAGTACGCAGTAGTGCTGGATTTGAGCGACGACCAAAGCTTGGTTGAACACGCTCATAACGGGATTAATTACACAGACCAATTTTTACCCGGAGAATTGCCATCAGAAAATTTTGATGCCGAAACGGAA
The DNA here is from genome assembly GCF_041354475.1 of Microcoleus sp. Lineage (NCBI taxonomy): Bacteria > Bacillati > Cyanobacteriota > Cyanophyceae > Oscillatoriales > Microcoleaceae > Microcoleus > Microcoleus sp. The sequence continues at coordinate 8,450 of NZ_JBGJZU010000017.1, read as the reverse complement.
TTGGAATTCTACCCAGATAAATCTCTGGATGTAGGTTTAGAAAACCCCAATTTTGAACTTTTCTCAGGAGATGCCGGTGGCATGGACTGGGAGAACCCATCCCCGAATGGTATGGAAAATGAAGACCTAGCAGACTTGGGAATGAGTGCCTTGGGATGGGAACCAAAAGACGACAATGAAATCGGTGCTGCCGATTTAACCATGGCCTCTAACCCCTTTATGAGCGATTCTGGTGGGATGGCTGCTTACGCTGAGGCGACAGGTCCACTAGACGAGGAATTTGCGAGTTCAGACTTTGGAGATGCTTTTGCCTTAGAAGAGCACGAAGGATTAGATGATGCCTTTGAAGACAGCAAAGTGTCTGGCAAATCAGTTCCTTACGAGCCAGATTCGTTTTCAGAAGCTCCGACTCAGATTCTCAATGGTAGGGGCTTTGCTGCTCCCGAAGTTGACAATGACATCGACTTGAACCCAGTAAACTATCCCACGAGCCCATCCCACAATTTTGACGAATCTTTTGTACCCCGCTCCTTACCAGATGAATTTGACCTGGACGATGATTTGGATGACTTCTCTTCCTCACCCCCGATCGGTCAAAATCATAACTACGATATAGGAGAAGATGCAGACCCCTTCGCCCAGGAACTCCCAGGGGAATTTGGACTGCCCCAAACCAATGGGGAATACTCGTCAAATTATGCCCTGGCTGAAGATGAAACTTTGTTGATGGGCGGTGCTGTTCCCAACTCTCAAAGTCCCAGGGGGAGGCGGGGAGGTTTGAATTCGAGCGATGGAACTTCCCAAAGTAATGGTTACGGCGATTCTTCGAGTGTAGCATTCGGCTCCAGGGATAGTTTTGAGTTAGACGCTTTTGATGACGATGCTTTTAATGACTCTTTCTCTCTCGACACTTCCGAACAATTGACTTCTTTCGGAGCTGGGGGAGCGGCCAGCAGCGATTGGTCATCAAAAGCTGGTAATTCTCCAGAACATAGCGATTTTTTGGATGAATTTGATGCTTTTGATGATTTGGGCAATTTGCCAGATTTTGATATTTCTGAAGATGTCAATAGTTCGATTCTGACTAGGGGTAGCACTCATTTTGGCAGCTCGAATAGCGGCATGATGGGGACTACCAGCAGCAGTCTAGATTTCGATAATACCGATGGCTCGGCTATTCGGGATGATGAGATATTTAGCATGAGTGGTCCGGCCGATACATCGGCGCAAACTTTTACGGTGACGGAAACAGAGCCTATTGATGCTGCTGTCACTGTGGAACAGGGTGGTCTGGCTTTCTTAGAAAATGCCCCTTTGGCTGCCAAGCATTTTTACACAGCAGTCGGGGCCGGACTGGTTTCTCTGGTAGCTGTGGCTTTTGTCACCAACATTGCTTCTTACCAAGCGTTGCGGCAGGATAAGCCAGAGGCGATCGTCTATCTGCGCCAAACAGGCTGGGTAATGACCGCAGCAGCAGGTGTTACCAGCTTTTTAACTTCTTGGGGTATCGGTCAGTTAATCGCCAAGCAGGTACGGAATTCTTCGGACAATTTGCAAGCTCAATTTGATGCTGTCTCTCAAGGCAATTTGAATGCTCGTGCCACAATTTATTCTGAAGATGAATTTGGCAAAATGGCTGCTAAATTCAACCACATGGCGAAGGCCATCCAAACGACTATTAGCGATACCAGACGCAAATCCGACGAGCAGGAACAGGCAAAGGAAGACTTGCAGCGCCAAGTGATTCGCTTGCTAGACGACGTGGAAGGTGCTGCTCGTGGTGATTTGACCGTGACGGCGGAGGTGACGGCCGATGTATTGGGGGCTGTGGCTGACTCGTTCAACTTGACGATTCAAAATCTCCGAGAAATCGTCCACCAGGTGAAGCAGGCCGCTAGGGAGGTCAGCCAAGGCGCTACTGATAGTGCCAAGTTTGCGGGGGATTTGTCTTCCGATGCTCTGCGACAAGCTGAGGAACTGGCGGCAACCCTGAATTCGGTGCAGGTGCTGACGGACGCAATTCAGCGGGTTGCTGAGAGTGCTAGAGAGGCTGAAGAAGTAGCACGGGGCGCTGCCGCCACCGCTCTTAAAGGCGGCGAGGCTGTGGATCGCACGGTGGCTGGGATTTTAGATATCCGAGAAACAGTAGCAGAAACAACCAGAAAAGTCAAGAGGTTGGCAGAAGCTTCTCAAGAAATTTCTAAGATTGTGGCTTTAATTGCGACGATCGCCTCCCGGACTAATTTGTTGGCTCTTAACGCTAGTATTGAAGCAGCAAGAGCAGGGGAAGCAGGCAGGGGTTTTGCGATCGTGGCAGATGAGGTGCGGCAGTTGGCGGACCGATCGGCTAAGTCTCTCAAAGAAATTGAACAGATTGTGATGCAAATTCAAAGTGAGACTGGGGCAGTGATGACAGCGATGGAAGAAGGGACGCAACAGGTGATTGAGGGGACAAAATTGGCAGAACAGGCTAAGCGATCGCTCGACGATATTATCCAAGTAACTAATCGAATTGACGTGTTGGTGCGATCGATTACTGCCGATACTGTGGAGCAGAACGAGACGGCTCGATCGGTGCGGGCAGTTATGCAGGCTGTGGAGTTGACCGCTCAGGAAACCTCCCAGGAAGCACAGCGAGTTTCCGGTGCTTTACAAAACTTGGTAGGGGTTGCTCGCGACCTTTTGACCTCGGTGGAAAGATTCCGAGTAGAAACAGTAGACCGACAATAATTAATTGTCTAATGCTTGTTTTGCTTAGTGAATTACCAGCAGATTAGTGCCGAAATGATGGCATAAAAAAAGCAACCTCGCAGTCTTGAAATGTCTGCGGGGATGCCAAATCAGCACTTAAATAAACTAGGAGTTGCCCAGATGGACGATGACATAGTAGATGTATTTTCTGAAATTTTGAGCGAAGTTGAGCCAAGGGGCTGTAGGGTCGGCGAACTATCAAAAATAGTGGAGGATATGCCCAGATAAAACTTCCGAGCGAGAATGAAATCAAGATGTTAAAAGTCCACGGATTAGTATTAGAAAAAAGATATTCTCTCCAACAAATAGCAGAGAAATAAATTAGAAAAAAGGAATAAAACTATGCAAGCAGAACAACAACAAAGAATCATGGGCTATTTTATTGAGGAGGCAAAGGACCATCTCAATACGATCGAACAGGGGTTGCTGAACCTTCAAGCAACGATCGAAGACCCAGAATTGGTGAATGAAGTATTCAGAGCAGCCCACTCAGTGAAAGGGGGAGCAGCAATGCTGGGGCTGACGAGCATTCAGCAGACAGCCCACAGACTGGAGGATAGTTTCAAAATCCTTAAGGAATGCAGCGTGAAAGTAGACCAGCAGCTAGAGTCTTTGTTTTTGCGAATATTTGATACCTTGCAGGGACTATTGGAGCAACTCTCTGGACCCTTTGGACTCACAGAAGAACTGGGAGAGCAGATGGTGAGGGACTTGGAGCCGGTGTTCCAGGAGCTCAACGGTCATTTGGGGGGGCTGGTGGGATATAGGGTTGGTGATGGCGAAGAAAGCAGCCCTTTTTTGCCAGTCAGCATGATGGGGATGATGGGGGCTATGGCTTCGAGTGGGGCGGTGGTGGAATCCCGCGGGACTGGGGGCTGGGGAGGAGAGGTGTCGTTCGGTTCTGTGCGGATGGTTTTTGAGTCGGATGTGCCGGCGCGGATGCGGGAGATGCTTCAGGAGTTTAAGCAGTCGGAGACAAACCAAAGCAAAAATCGGCTGAAAAACATTTGTGGGAGTCTCCGGTTGGCGGGGGAGGAGTTTGGTTTGGGTTGTTGGATAGGGTTGATCGAGGTGGTGGAAAGGGCGATCGCTAATCCAGAAAATTCCTATCGTACTTTGGCTCCGATCGCCATTAAGGATATCAAACAGGCTCAGGAATTGGTGCTTGCCGGGATGGAATCCTCCATTGTCGTGGGCGCGAGGCTGAGGGAGTTGGCTCTAGTGGCAGATTCCGAAACAGATTTTGAGGACTTATTGGCTTTTGCTCAGCCGGGAAGGGTAAATTCCAGACTCGGCACTGAGGAAGATAAGGTCTGGAATTTGGTTGAAGATGGCGATGGCGGAGAGCAAATGATGTTACCGGCGATTTCTGGCTTGAGTATAGATGAGTTGTTTGACAAGCTTGATAGTGGGGATACCAATGACTATGGTGGGGGTCGATCGCCTCAGTTTGGTGACTCGCCTGGATTTGGAGATGGCGAATTGGAATCGGGTAGTTGGAGGGTTTCTGCTCGGACTGGACCTGAAGTGGGGGCAGCGGAATTGAATACCTTGGCTGATTTGTTCGATGGGGAAAGTCCCGACCTTGATGGCGGTTGGGAAGGGGAGGATGAGCTAGAGGAAACTACAATTTCTGGGTTTCCCGCCGAGGGGTTGCTGCAACCGGATGATGGGGATAGTTCGGCGGATTTCACGGATTTGCTGCTGGATGACTACCCTACGGTTGTTTCTGATGTGGGCTCTGTTGGCGCTGTGGGAGATTTGACGAGTCTGTTTGGCTCGGACTTGCTTTCTGGCGAGTCGGGGGAATTCGATGGTGTCCAGGGTCTCGAAGATGGGTATGGGATGCTGGCACGGGGTGCTGTGCCGCCGGTGGATGGGCGATCGGGAGGTGGTTTGGCGGGGTCTCAGGAGTCCGATGACCCCTTGGGCAAGCTGTTGGATGAGGTGGCTGCTAGGGCGGCGTTGGTGGATGATGTTGGTTTCGATAATGGGTTATCGAGACGGTTGGAGATATCGGAGAGTTCTGAGCTCTCGTCGGGGGATATTTTTGAGGATTTGGCTGGCTGGGATGAAGGTGATGGGGAGGTTTCTTTGTCGGCGATCGCCCCCCAGGACCAGAGTCAGGAACTGGCAGAGGTGTCATCGCCGCTGAAAGTAGCAGATTCTGGGGCTGAGGCAGATGTGGATTTGGATTTGAGTGAATTGCTCTTAATTACTTCGGATTTCTTGTCCTCGGAAGGTGACAGCACGGAACAGAAGGATGATGGGGATTTGGCTGGTCTGGAGGCACGCAACCAGGAAGTTGACAGTTTATTTAATATGACACCGGATGCGGATTTGGATATTTCTGACGATGAAAATTGGCTGGAAAATGCTTTGGCTCAGGAGGAATCAGCTTCTCTGGGGGATGGCTCGGAGTCAGATCTAGATTTGGATGCTCTGTTTGGGGGTGTGTCGGAGTCGGGGATGGGGCTGGAGGTCGGGATGGAGCCTATTGGTGTGGGTGGGGCTCTTTTGAGGTCTCAGGAGGCAGCGGATTTGGTGGAGTTGTTTGACTCGGTGCCGACGGGAATTGACCATGAGGATGAAGGTTTGGAGGATATTAACACGGCGCAGTGGCTGAGTTTTGAGGATGTTGCGGAATCTCCTGATGTGGAGTTGTCTCTGTCGGGGCGCAATATGGGGGGCGCGATCGATAGTCTGGCGGTTAATTTGCCAGAAGGTGAGTTAGAGCCTGGGTCAGTCAAAGTCAGCCGCGGGGATAGTTCCATGAATCGGAATTTTGACGATGAGAATACCTTTGATTTGCTAGAGGATATGTTTGGGGAGGGCATGGATGTCTCCGCTTCGGAAGCGGCTGCTCCGTCGTCTGGGGAGTTGGGGGCATCTGTGTCTGTGGTTGCGGATGATTCTTTGGAGGAAAATGGGGCGGATTTGTTTGAGGGTCTGTCGGCTATGACTGGTGATGATGGGGATGATTTGTTTGAGGTGCTTTCTCGGTCGGTTTCTAGTGGTGATTTGGGGGTGATGTCGCCGCAGTTGTCCGATGGGGGTTTTGGGGGAGAGATTGGTTTGTTGGCGGCGCTGGAGACTGGTGCGACTCTCGATAGTGCTGATTTGGATGGTTTTGATGATTTGTTGGATTCGATCGATGCTGGTGCTTTGGTAACATCTGAGCTGACGTCTGGTTTTTGGGATACGGAGGAATCGCCGGGGACGGATACTTCTGAGTTGGATGGTTCTTCGCTGTCGGGCTTTTTTGGGGGTAATGATGGGGTTGCTGGGGATGGGGAGGAGAGTTTTGATGATTTGGAGTCTCTGTTGAGTCTGGAGGGTACGGAGGCTGTAATGGCTGTTGTGCCGATCGCTGGTCAAACTCCTGTGAGTACGGAGGTTTTCTCGGACTTGGAGGAGATGTTGAGCGAGAGCAAGACTGTGCCGGAGATTTATGGGCGATCGACTCTTGGTCTGGCGACAGGTTCCTCTCAGCAGGGGCGGGATGACTTTAGCGATTTGGAAGCTCTGCTGGATGAACCCAAGGAGGGGGTGCGTCAGGGCGAGGCGGGCATGAGTTCGCGTCCGGGGGGGATTCGACCCAAGGGGCCGCGTCAGGGGTTTGGCGACCAAACTATGCGGGTGCCGGTGAAGCAACTGGATAACCTCAGTAACTTGATGGGGGAACTGGTGGTGAATCGGAATAGTTTGGAGCAGGACCAGGAACGGATGCGGCAGTTTTTGGATAATTTGCTGCATCAGGTGACTTTATTGAGTGATGTCAGCCAACGGACTCAGGATTTTTATGAGCGGAGTTTGCTAGAAATTGCGCTGTTGGCGAATCGGCAGGGGCATCGCTCGGCTTGGCGATCGGAGGATTCTGCCCATCAGCGGGAGGGGGCTTGGAAGCCGGAGGAAATGGATCGGTTTACTCCTTTCCACAGTTTGGCTCAGGAGATTATTGAGTTGATCGTGCGGGTGCGGGAGTCCGCGGCGGATATTGAGTTTTTGGTGGATGAAGCGGATCAGGTGACTCGTCAGTTGCGGCAGGTGACTACTCAGTTGCAGGAAGGATTGACTAAGGCTCGGATGAAGCCCTTTGCGGAGACGACTGATCGCTTATTCCGTGCTGTGCGGGAGGTTGGGATTAAATGCGGGAAGCAGGCTCAGTTGCAGGTGGAAGGAAAGGAGATTTTGATTGACAAGATGATTGTGGATCAGCTCTATGACCCCATGACTCACTTGGTGAATAATGCCATTACCCATGGCATTGAGTCGCCGGAGGTGCGGTTGGCTGCTGGGAAACCGGCGATGGGAAGGATTACGATTCGGGCTTTTCATCAAGGAAATCAAACCGTAATTTCGGTGTCTGATGATGGGGCTGGTATTGACGCTCAGAGAGTGAAGGCTAAGGCGATTAAGCAAGGTTTGTTGACGGCGGCTCAGGCTCAGAGAATGACTCGCTCGGAGGTTTATGAGTTGTTGTTTAGACCTGGTTTTAGCACTCAGGAACAGGCTACGGAGTTTGCTGGCCGTGGGGTGGGGATGGATGTGGTTTTGACTTCTTTGCAGGAGATTCGGGGGACTGTGGGGATTGATTCTACCCTTGGTAAGGGGACTGTGTTTACGATTCGGTTGCCTTTGGTGTTGAGTATTTCTAAGGCTTTGTGTTGCATTAGCGATCGAGCTCGGATTGCGTTTCCCATGGATGGGGTTGAGGATATGATTGATGTTCCTCGCGATCAGGTGACGAGGGGGGCTGATGGGCTTCCTTGCATTGAGTGGCGTGGTTCGATTTTGCCTTTCCGTCCGCTGCGAGATTTGTTGGCTTATCATCGCCATTTGGGCCGTGGCAGTGTTTATGGCTTTAATACTGACGATGACATGATTTCGGTGATTGTGTTGCGCTCTGCTGGCAATTTCTTGGCTGTGCAGGTGGATCAGGTTTCTACTGAACAGGAAATTGTGATTAAGCAGTTGGAGGGGCCTGTTCCCAAGCCGGTGGGGATTGCTGGGGCTACTGTGTTGGGGGATGGTCGGATTGTGGCGATCGCTGATGTTCTGGAGTTGATTGATTTGGCTACTGGCAGACTGCGGAAGGATGCTGGTGGTACTTTGTGGGATGGGGGCGATCGGGTTCCTGTTGAGCCGGTGGAGGAGAAGGCTGAGCCGACGGTGTTGATTGTGGATGATTCGATTACGGTGCGATCGCTCCTTTCGATTACTTTCGAGAAGTCTGGCTATCGTGTGGAAGAAGCGCGGGACGGCAAGGAAGCTTGGGAGAAGATGAAATCTGGTTTGCCTTGCGATATTGTGTTCTGCGATATTGAAATGCCTCGAATGGATGGTTTGGAGCTGCTTTCTCGGATGCAGAAGGATGCGATTTTGTGTGAGTTGCCGATCGCGATGTTGACTTCCCGTGGTGCTGACAGACACCGTCAAATGGCTTACGGTTTGGGTGCGAAAGGTTATTTCACTAAGCCTTATTTGGAGGAGCAATTGCTGGATGCTGCTTCTCGGATGCTGAAGGGTGAGGTTGTTGGTGCTCCGGCTGTTGTTTAATATCAATTCCGGTGTGCGATTCGTTTAACCTAGCGCGACCTGAAATGGTCGTTTAGTATGCGGAACCGCCTCCGCTAAGGGAGTCACACCCCTTACCCTCACGTAAAAGACTCTCAAGAGTCCGGTCACGGCCCAGTAGG